>CAZQZF010000115.1:0-6926 GCA_964597745.1 uncultured Zetaproteobacteria bacterium | reverse complement strand
GGTGTTTACCCGGCGGGTGCTGGAGGTCCTGCGGCAGCCATTGGAAGATGGCCAGGTATGTATCGCCCGCGCCGCCGGAACGCTGAGCTTCCCGGCAAGATTCCAGTTGATTGCCGCCATGAATCCATGTCCATGTGGGTATTTGAGTCATCCGGCTCGCACCTGCCGATGTTCCGAAACTCAGATCAGGCGATACAGGGGCCGCATATCCGGTCCGCTTCTTGATCGGATCGATCTTCAGGTTCAGGTGCCGCCTGTTGATCAGGAGGAACTTTCCAGGATGCAGCCGGGCGAATCGTCACGGTTGATTGCCGCCCGGGTCCTGCAGGCGAGAGAGCGACAGTACAACCGCCTGGGTGAGGGGGTTTGCAATGCACATATGTCCACCCGACAACTGGAGGAGCATGCCAGACCCTGTGATGAGGGTATGAAACTACTGGATATTGCCATGGATCGCTTCGGCCTTTCAGCTCGAACCTATCATAAAGTGCTGAAGGTGGCCCGAACCATTGCCGATCTGGATCATGCCGAACAAAGTGATGCCCGGCATATTGCCGAGGCCCTGCAATACAGGGGGGAAGTTGATTGATCCGCTTGCGAAACTGACATTTATTTGCAGGTGTGACAGACAAAAATTGTTATAAAACCCTATAAACCAAGCTTAAACAGTCCGGAATCGTTGGCATGGTTCTTGCTCTACAATATTATGCCCATAAAAATAATCCGAAGATTGTTTTCGAGGATTTGATACTTAGTCCGCATTGAAGCGGCAAGGAGGAAAGAATGATTAATAACAGAGAAAAAGGCTTTACGCTCATCGAGCTGATGATCGTCATCGCCATTATCGGCATCCTGGCGGCCATCGCCATACCGCAATTTTCCAGCTACCGCATCAAGGCGTTCAATGGTGCGGCGGAATCTGATATTCGCAATGCCAAACTGGCTGAGGAGAGCCTGTATACCGACTTTCAGTTTTATGGCGGTTCGACAACCACGGGCGTTGCGGGAACAGCTGCCGGCCTGCTAGAGATCGGCGGTACAGCGGTAAGTCCCGTTGTTGCCACGGGCACTGCCGGTAACGAGTCGGCGCTGACGCTTAGCAATAACGTAGCGCTGGTGGCAAAGACGGATGCAAATAATGGCACGACGGCCACCATCACTGCCAAGCACCAGAATGGTGATCGTCGCTATGCCATGGATACGGATGCCACGGCGCTGTACTGGAAAAGTGCGACAGCTGGTACGGCCATGGTGTTGGGTGATGCCGTTGCGGCAACTACAGCAGATGATCCATCCGCGGCCGCTTATACCGCTATGTAGTCCACACGGACCCGTTGTTGGTCTTGAACAAGGGAGAGCGCAGTGCTCTCCCTTGTTCGCCTGAAAACTTCGCCTGGCACGCCTGTTCTGCGCCACAAAAAGGCAGGAAAGCCGTTTCATGGCGTACATCCATGTACGCCACCCAAGGGCGAAAGCTCGTGTGCCATTGCGCTATCCTGCGCAATTGTGGACGCACACAGTTCGCCCAAAATATGAGGAGCGCGGATGCCCCGAATCATATATCCGCAATCTCATGAAAAATATGGGTTAAGGGGGTGTTGAGTGATCCGGTTTGAGCAGGTGGAAAAGAGGTATCCAAAACAGCTAGGTGCAACGGAGCAACGCGCGGCTCTCTCTGGAATAAGCTTTCACATGCAAGCAGGTGAAGCGCTGGGCCTGATCGGTCCCAACGGTGCAGGTAAAAGCACCTGTATCCATCTTTTGATGGATTTTATCCGCCCCACCCGGGGCCGTGTTCGCCTGTTTGAAGAAGATCCTGTCAGGGCGGAGGTTCGTCAGCAGATTGGTTATCTTCCAGAGGCTGCATCTCTGCCCGATCACCTCTCCTGTCAGGAGATTTTGAGGTTTGCCGGGCGTTCCTGTCAGATGCCCTCTGAATCCATTGCAGAGGCCTCTAAGATGTGGCTGAAACGGCTGAATCTGTGGGAGGACAGGAATCGTTTGCTGCGAACCTATTCCAAGGGCATGTTGCAACGCACCAGTTTTGCCATGGCCCTGATCCATGATCCTGAACTGCTGATTCTGGATGAGCCGATGAGTGGGTTGGATCCCATGGGCCGTGCGGATATTGTTGCCCTGATCCGGGAGCTCAAGGATCGTGGCAAGACTATTCTGTTCTGTTCCCACCTGCTGGAGGATGTCGAGCAACTTGTTGACCGGATCATTGTTTTGCATCAAGGACATGTCCTCTTTTCCGGCGATTCGGGCAACATGCTTCCCGGCGAAGGTAATATGAAAGAACGGTTTATCAGTTTGATTGGCGGTTCCACCTGATGCCTGCATGGCATCGTATTCTGGCTATATCACGGGTTATTTATCTTGATGGCGTGCGCCGTTATACCCTTCTCGGGCTTCTGATATTTTTCGTGTTGGCGGAGTCTTCCGGATTGATGTTCCTTGATTTTTTTGGCCATGATGTCGGTCGAGCCAGTAGTGACTTTCTGTTTTCCATCATGTGGCTTGCCGGTCTGGTCTTCCTCCTGTTTCATGCCGTCCAGGTCATTGCCCATGGCGAGGAAATAGGGATCATCCATGTCCTAATTTCACGTCCGATTTCACGCGGTGAGTATGTCCTCGGGGTGTATACCGGGCTGACATTTCTGTTATTTTCTCTGCAGTTCCTGCTCGGTTTGCTCGCCTTTGGCTCACTCTCATGGATCAGACACCTGCTTGATCCGGCCTATTTCCCGGCACTCTCCGCTTTCAATTATCTACTTGCCTGGTCGGGATTGGTCGCCATGCAACTGATGTTTCTGGCCGCTATCATGTTCTTTTCCGGCCTGGTTCGTGGCGGTTTCCCTGTTCTTGTCATTTCGATTGCCTATTACTTCATATGTTCCGGCCTGCCAGTCGTCAGGGAATCATATAGCCAGAAAATGGGTTTTGCCGATGGTCCTCATCTCTCCGATTTCATTTTAAGGGGAATGACAGCCATCTTTCCGGATTTTGGGCATCTTGATTTTAAAGATACCGTTATATCGACAGTGGCCATTCTTCACCCATCTCATATTGCCACCAATTTCTCTCTGGCCATCCTCTACATCGCTTTACTGCTCCTCTTCGCCTGCCTTGCATACAATCACAGGGATCTGTAATGACCCATTCAGCAAGGACTTTTCGCTGGTTAATCGTTCTCCTGATTCCCCTGTACGGGCTCCTTTTCCTGATTCAGGAATCCAATCATCGTCCGTATGTATTCGGTTTGAGCGAACCCTTGCCTGCCCGCCTGCAACAGACAGCCTTGGGGTACTTTCATCAACTGGGCGCCGAAATGCTGTATATAAAGGTGGCAGTGTTTCTTGGTGGCAGAAACCAGAATATCAAGCCCGAGATTTATGCCCCGACTCTGAGCCGGAATTTCCGCATCATGGCAACCCTGAATCCGGGCTTCCAGGACATCTATTATCTGTGTGAATCCAGCCTGGCCTGGATATCACCGGCTTTTGCCCGTCAGGCCAACTCTGTACTGATAAAGGGTATCAAGGCCCGGCCCGATCTGTGGGTCATTCCCTTCTTCAAGGGGTTTAATCATTTCCACTATCTGGAAGAGCCTGCCAAGGCGGCAATTTCCCTGCGGCATGCCTCAACCGTGGCTGGAGCACCAACATGGGTTGGCCATCTGGCTACCATTCTTGCCGCCCGGGGGGGGGATATTTATGTTGGATACATCTGGCTCAAGGCTATGTTGACAGAAGAGAGCAATGAGACTATTCGTTCCCGTTATCTGGCCGATATTGCAGTCTTTGAAAAGGCGCTGCTCGTACAGAAGGCAATCCGCCGCTATCATGAGAAATATGGACGATCACCGGGAAATCTGGAGGCCCTGCAGCCGGAATTCATTGCTAAGTTGCCACAATTTACGGGAGATTATGTTTTATCATACCAGACGCCAAGACTATCCCTGTACCGCAGGCATGCACGCTAGGCAACAAGGATTTACCATGATTGAGTTAATGATCGTTATCGCGATCGTCGGCATCTTGGCAGCAATTGCCATTGCTCAATATAGCAGCTATCGCACCAAAGCCTACAATGCTACAGCCGAATCGCATCTGATGTTTATTATCACTGCCGAGGAAGCATACTTTGTCGATAACCAAACCTATATGGCTGTACCGCCGGGCGATGGTCCGGGACCAGTTGGCACGCTTCCAAATACAATGGCATCAGCGGGGGTCGGGTTTGTTGTTGGCGCCTTTCCCGCCGGCCTCCTGTCCAATTATGTTGCATTTACGGCCCATCGATCCGGGACAAGAGTCTATGGCGGCGATAGCTCTGGTAAGAAACGCTGGCGAAACTGGAACTCCGCGGCTACTGCCAACGCAGCGGCAGATGCCAAGGCGGAGGATGTAACCAAGCTACTGACAGCAGCCTGGGGATCGGCATTGTAATAGCCACCTTGGCTCGGCATCCCACACCTGTGGAGAGGGCATTCCGGCCGTGATACGAAGAGATGCGGCGTAGGCAATCATGGCGGCATTGTCAGTGCAGTACTCTGGTGATGCAAATGTGACCTCCAGACCATGGAGACTGACAGCGGTCTGAATCGCTTGCCTGATAACCCCGTTTGCGGAAACGCCGCCTGCAGCCACCAGCCGGGCAATGGACTGCTCCTGACAAGCACGGATAGATTTGGCAATAAGGACATCCGCGACAGCAGCTTGGAAACTGGCGGCGAGGTCACGACGCCAGGCGGGATCCTCACTGAGATCTCCGGCTTGTCCGATGGTTTGCATGACGGCTGTTTTCAGGCCGGAAAAGCTGAAATTGTAGTCCTGCCGCTTTAATAATGGCCGCGGCAGGGGAAAACGGCTGGCATCCCCTCCGGCGGCAAGGGCCTCAATAGCCGGGCCTCCGGGATAAGCGAGGCCCAGCAGCCGGGCCGTCTTGTCAAAGCACTCACCGGCGGCATCATCCAGGCTCTGTCCCAGCAAGCTATATTTGTCCAACCCGTCAACACGCAGCAACAAGGTATGCCCCCCCGATACCAGCAATGTGATAAATGGAAACCCCGGCAGCCAGCCATCCAGTCCGGCAGCCAGCAAATGACCTTCCAGGTGGTGGATCGGAATAACTGGAATATTGTTGACCAGACCGGCGGCGCGGGCAAAGCTCGTACCAACCAGAAGCGCGCCCATAAGCCCAGGCCCCGCGGTTACGGCAATATGATCGATACTGGACCAGGTCAGCGCTGCTTCCCGCATAACCTCCCGCACCATGCCGGGCAGAACAGCCAGGTGTTCACGTGAGGCGATTTCAGGCACGACGCCCCCAAAGCGGGCGTGCAGCTTGACCTGTGAAGCGATCTGTTCGGTGACGATCCTGCCGTTTTCGCCATCATAAATGGCAGCGGCCGTCTCATCACATGAGGTTTCAATGCCCAGAATGATCATGCTTTGGGTTCTCGTGACTTCTCCGGTTTGCCAAATCCGCCGCCGCCGGGAGTTTCGATACGAAGCCGATCCCCACTGCCAAGACGGGCCGTGCATTTAGCCGCCAATTCCGACCATTGGCCGTTCTGAAAGACCAGGTTCCGGCCCCGGGCGCCGGGCGATCCCCCTTGCAATCCCCATGGCCGGGATCGCCTCCTTTCACTGAGCAGCGACAAATGGCATTCATCCAGCGCCTCCCACTCGCGTATGATACCGTTTCCGCCCCGGTGTAAGCCGGCGCCGCCGGATCCGTGCCGGATAAGATATTGATGAATACGCAGGGGGTAATGCATTTCCAGCACCTCGATGGAGCTGTTCTTTGTGTTTGTCATGTGGCACTGAACGCCATCAAGACCGGCGTGAATCGAGCTTGCCCCCATACCGCCGCCGATGGTCTCATAGTAGACCCAACTTCTCTCTTCAACATCTTTTCCCCCAAAGATCACATTATTCATGGTCCCCTGGCTTGCGGCCGGGATACGTTCCGGCAGCGCCTGCGCCAGGGCGCCAAGAACTACATCAACAATTCGCTGACTGGTTTCGACATTGCCCGCGGCTACGGCGGCGCCGCTTCGGGCATTGACCAGGCAGCCAGGGGGAGCCGATATTTCTATTGGCCGAAAAATAGCCGATGTCTGTGGCGTATGACTTGGCATCAGACAGCGAAAGACATAAAACACAGCTGCCGCCGTCACTGCCAGGGGACAGTTCATGGGCCCGGGGGGCTGGCGGGACGTTCCGGAAAAATCGGCTTTTGCACTGTCGCCTGCAATGCTTATGGCGACACGGATAGAAAATGGACCATGGCCCAGACCATCATCCTCTAGGAGATCTTCAAAATGGTAGATGCCATCCGGAATCGAGGCCAGGGCCTTTCTGCCATAGGCCTCGGATACGGTAAGTAATTCGGCAAGACCACGGATAATGTCGTATTCATCCGCCAGTTCCAGAAGTCTCCGGTTACCCGTAGTACAGGCGGAACGCTGTGCGGCGAGATCGCCAAGCCGCTCTTCCGGGTTGCGAACCCTGGAGAGGAATTCCCGGATCACTTCAGTACGCTCCCTGCCTGCCTGCCTCCACAGTTGCGGCGACAGCACAACCCCCTCCTCCTCCAGAGTGCTGCAGATGCCCATGGAACCCGGCTGGTTTCCTCCAACATCGGTATGATGGGCGCGTGAAGCCGCAAAACCGGTCAATGTCTGACCGACAAAGATCGGCTGCACGACCGTGATGTCAGGAAGATGCGTGCCGCCCAGAAAAGGATCGTTGAATACCACCTCGTCCCCGGCCTTCCATTGGAACATGCGGACGATAGCACGCATCGCATAGGCCATGGATCCCAGATGAACAGGGATATGCGCCGCCTGGGCCGCCAATTCCCCCTCGGCATTAAAAAGGGCGCAGGAAAAGTCCTCCCTGCCCTTGATATTCGGA
>CAZQZF010000114.1:6838-6984 GCA_964597745.1 uncultured Zetaproteobacteria bacterium | reverse complement strand
TATCACCAACAAGGTGACGACGCATTTTTTCATTACGCCCTTCAAATCAACATCTGACATTCTGCACGCACTTCCAACTGCTTTTTCTAGGATAAAACCGTTCAGATTATCGACCACCCGCAGACCTGTAATTTCCGCTCCGGCCG
>CAZQZF010000114.1:0-6738 GCA_964597745.1 uncultured Zetaproteobacteria bacterium | reverse complement strand
TGGCCGGCGAGAAACTGAGATTGTCCGGATTGGCAATGGCATTGACATCGGCTGTCCTGCCTTTTTGTGATTCGGAGCATCCATGCTCCTCACCCTATCATAGGGCGCGCCAATGCTCGTCCAAACGGCTGTCCTGCCTTTTTGTGATTTGATGCGCGGAAAAATCTCCCGGTTTTAACTGGATGCTCTGGTAAACATCGCCGCAAAACTTGGCCATATTCACATCGAACTGCGTGCGGCATAAAATGCTGTTTTATGTATTCCAAGGTTACTTTCTTCCCCGGCAAAGCCGAATACGGGAAAAAGTGGAACTGTCCCCGCTAGAGATCCACCAGTGCTTCGTATACCGCCCGGGCGAAGGCAGAGAAATCTGTCAGATGAGTCGTGCATATGGCATGCACAATTCGCCAATCCATCGCTTCGTAGTTATGAACTGCGATATTTCGAAAACCCACGGACAATCTCATCCGTTCTCCAAGGGACTCACTGATAAGCTTCTTTCGAGTCAATGCTTCAAACATGCCTCCCATCGTTCCGGGAGCGGGAATATCCTCAAAAGAAGCAATCCAATGTGCAGCAATATCAACACTTAACTGCACTGCCCGTGTAAGATTGAGCGTAATAATATCCTGGGCATCGGCATCCTTCTCAAGCTCGCCAGCACTCTCAGGGCATTTTTCTTTGATACGCAATATACAACGACGCAGTGATTCGAGTTTTTCTTCAATCAGATGCCGATCCATGCCCGCCTCCTCATATTCAGAATCCGCTGGCGGCAGGGCAGAAAATCCGCCTGATCGAATGCGTTTTTACTCAGGAGGCCGCCATAACTCGCATCATCACCGACAAGGCGCTTCCCATGCTTGATGATTTGTCCAAGCAGCGGTTGACCTGCCACTTTTAGATCAATCAAGTCCACCGCACGCCCGGTGATGGCGGAAACACCCTCAATCAATCGGCTTTTTTCGGTGGCATTCAGCACATGATCAAACTCAACAGCTAAATCAATATCACTCTCAAAACGCGCTCTGTTACCGGCAACCGAACCAAACAGTATAACTTGCTTGATTGCAGGCTGCTGCTCGAAATAGCGCTGTATCGTCGCAATCTGTTGATCCTTCATAATTACAATCATGGATGCATGGCACCTGCTTGACAAGGGTATCAGATTTGATGACTTCGTAAGAAGTCATCAGAGCACCCATGAATGGACGCGAAAAAGGCCATGGGCTTTTTACGACTTTATCATCTAACCCGCGCTGTTCGGAATCAATGCTGCATCCAGGGCATCTGATCCGATTTAATGCCTTCAACAGCGATGTACCCTACACCGGCGTGTCTGTAGCGACCGCCGGCATATGCCGGGCTAGCCTTTTCGATGGCTTGCTCCAGCTCGGGCGTGGCTGCGCCTTTCGCGCCCGGATGCTGGTAGTCAACCAGCAGATACATAAAACCGTTCAGATTATCGACCACCCGCAGACCTGTAATTTCCGCTCCGGCCGGCGCTGACAGTAGCCTCACCCGTTCACCCGTGTCGATCTGATAGGCCCACAAATAGTTATTCACATGTTTGCCGCTATCTTCACCGATAAACAGATAACGGCTGGCCGGCGAGAAACTGAGATTGTCCGGATTGGCAATGGCATTGACATCGGCTGTATTGCCCCACTTGTCTTTGGTTGGACGATTTGATCCGGTCAGAGCCGCCATGGAATCCATCGAAGCCGCCACCCACTTGCTGGCTATCGGGTGACCGTTCTGATCTGATGCACGCTCCGCATTCAGAGACAACTGGTAAACCGCTCCGGATGCATTCTCCGTTAACCGAATATGGCCGATATCATCGGCCATATTCGCCTTAATTTTAGACATCGCCACATACAGTTTCCTGTCTGCTTTGTTGAAGCTCATGCCCTCCTCAGATGAAAACTCGCTGGTAGCGCCCAGATAGGCGGCATAACGCCTGCTTTCCAGAAAGGCCGCGGCTTTTTCCATGCCCGGTTTCAAACGCAGATACTCGCGCGTATGGCCTCTGCCAACACGCACGATCGCGAAACCGATGGCGGGTACGGGCGCTGTATCGAAAATATCGAGAAACGAAATACCTTTCTCAACGATCGTCCGGATTTCCGCATCCGTGGCATGGCCCAGTCTGATCCAGCGCAGTTCAGCCGCGCCGGCGCCTGAATTGGAGGTCTGCTCCCATCTGGCGGCATACAGGGTATTGGCCGACAGATCGGCCTGCTGATCGGCCACCGCCATAAACAGACAGCCGAATGGTCTGTCATCACTCATGTAGGTAGTCTTCTGATCCGGCATGACCTCTATTTTTTCATGCGAAAAACGCCCCAGGGCATAGTGACGGATAACCCGCCTGATCTGACCTCTCTTATCCAAAGCGGTCTCTATCATGTGCCCGTAATGATATGGCGTAGATATCCGTACCGGATACTGATTGAGATAGTTCCGCATGAACGGGATGGCAGCCAGTCCTGCTTTTTGTCCCGGCCGGCCCATAGCCCACAGGCGCGCATCCGGTTCATTCTCCTCGGCGCTCAATCGACTGCCCCAGGCTGACTCTGTTGCTATACAGGGAGTCCAGACGCCATCCACGGTTTTATAATTCTGCTTGTCATAAGACCGCAGCGTCAGGCTGCCGTTATGCAAATCCTGCTTCAGCGTACTGATTCCGCTGAACATCGGGTAATGGCGATAGACTCCCGAGGCATACTCAAAATGGGTAAACAGCTTTACGACGGCGGCATCCCGCCTTTGTTCCACCGAAACAACGGTATTACCATCGGGGTTATCCGACAACAGTGCATCGTGACTATTGCTATCCATAATGGGCCCACTATCGGATCCAATCAGGCCGCCAAAAAACTGGCCCTTATACGACCCGGCGGCAATGCGTTCGTCGGTATGAAACAGATGATGATAAGCCAGCTTGTAGGCGTGCCGTCTGCCCTGCCTGTCCGTCAGACTGATAGTGGATGCCGTATAGGGAATGGCTCGCTGGGCCGGTGTTATGGCAGCGCTCGTATGCGACAGAGACACAGGTCCGGCCACAGCTATATGAGCACCGATAACCAGCACCACGAACACGCCAACTACATACTTATAGCTCATTTCAGATCGGCAATTGCGTTGCTCTTCAACGACAGCAGGGCCACGACAGGATAATGGTCGGAACCCCCGGCATCATCCACCACATAGGCCTTTCGAACCATAAAGTGTTTGCTGTAATAAATATGGTCGATACGCATAAACGGCGTGAACGTCCCCAGACGCCTTGCGGGTGACGAAAAGGTGAAGCCGAAACCAAAACCGGCGCGCTCAAAGGCATCATTCAGATGCTGACTCATCTTTACGCAGGGATAATTAATCGTGGTGGCATTAAAATCCCCGGCCACCAGCACCGGCCCATCTACATGCTCTATCCGTGCGGTTAGTTGATCGACGGTTTGATACTGTATCCCGGTACTGCCGATAGACTTCTGCAGATGCACATTCCACACCCGAATATTTCCATCCGGTAATACTACTATGGCAGAATGCGTGCCATCCTCAGGTTCTATCTTGAACCGACTCAAAACCAGGCCAGCATGATCATTCACAAATGAGAGCCCATTGCTATATTCGCGTTTTAATTTTTTTATCAAATGCTCTGTTTCCGCAGCATTAATCTCCTGCATGAACAGAATATCCGGCTTTTCAGCCATGACCACGCGAGCAACGGCGTCGATATCATGGTTCCGCCCCATTTTGCTGTAGGTCATCACTTTATAGACCTGCCGGTGAAGCGCCCCTGCATCCACATCGCCTGAACCTGATGGCATAAAACGCGGGCTATACGGCAACAGCAACAGCACGGCCAGCAATGCTGTGATGGCACCTTGCCACCACCTCCGCAACCAAAAAGCAGTCAAGGCAAAGATCAGCAGCAGCCCTGCCATCCACGGCGCCACATAACTGAACAAGCGCACGGACGTAAATTGCTCGCCGGTTGCTATAAACAGCAATAACCACAATAGCACGGCCGCAAAACACGCCCAGCCCAACCAACAAACCAGGGACTTCACGGGAGATGAACTCAACAGGGCAAGCGCTCTCTTTTGGCAACAGCGAGACGGGGCAGCGCCATATCCTTTTCAGACAGCAGTGGATGATCAACCGGCCATGTGATATTCAGATCCGGATCATTCCAGACCACTCCGCTATCTGACTGTGGATGATACAACGCCGTGCATTTATACTGGAAATCAGCGATATCTGACAACACACAGAAGCCATGCGCATAACCCGGCGGAATCCATAGCTGGCGATGATTGTCTTCAGTCAGCTCTACGCCTACCCACCGCCCAAAGGTTGGTGAATCCGGATTCACATCAGCCGCCACATCGAACACGGCACCCGTTCCGGCAAACACCAGCTTGCCCTGTGGATGCTGAAGCTGGAAATGAAGCCCGCGCAAAACGCCCTTTCCCGACCTGGAATGGTTGTCCTGAACAAAATCCAGCCCTTCTCCCGGGATGCCGACTGCTTCGTATCGCTGCTTGTGAAAGGTTTCCAGAAAGAAACCACGCGCATCACCGAACACCCTGGGCTCGACAATCAGCACACCCGGTAAATCAGTTTTAATAATATTCATTGTTTACCTGCGAGCCTCTTGCAATTGACACTCCCTTTCATAACGCCTCCCTCGGGGATGTATGTGAAACGCAAGATGTGAGACGTGAGGCGCCCGTTATAACGCCAACGTCATGCAGATAGACCAGCACCTGTTCCACACATTCATCCAAAGGTTTGGTGCCCGTATCCACGGTAATTTCAGGATTCCCAGGTTCTTCATAGGGTGAGGAAATACCTGTAAAATTTCTGATTTCTCCCACCCGGGCGCGGGCGTACAGGCCTTTCACATCTCTCGACTCGCATACATTCACCGATGCACGGCAATACACTTCAATAAAATCTCCGTCACTTGCCAATGCACGCACCCTGTCCCGATCAGCTCGAAATGGAGAGATAAATGCAGTCAGGGCAATGACGCCCGCTTCAATAAAAAGCCTGGACATTTCACCGATACGGCGAATATTTTCTTTCCTGTCGGTATTCGAAAACCCGAGATCAGAACACAGCCCGTGCCGGACATTATCGCCATCAAACACAAATGTGTGGATACCCGATTGATGTAATTGTTCTTCTACGGCATGGGCTAAGGTCGATTTCCCGGCTCCGGACAGGCCGGTAAACCAGAGAATGACACTGCGATGTCCATTGGCTTTCTCGCGGCGTTCCCGAGTGACAGTTGCCTGATGCCACACCACATTACTGCTTTTATTAGCCATTAAGCAGGCGGTCCTTAATATGCATTCTTGGACAACAGCGTGCATACTGTTTTGAGCAGGATGCGTATATCAAGCCAGATTGACCAGTTATTGATATAGGTCAGGTCATACTCCACCCGCTTTTCCATCTTCTCCAGCGTTTCGGTTTCACCTCGACAGCCGTTCACCTGCGCCAGCCCGGTCATACCGGGCAGGATGCGGTGCCGCGACATATAGGCCACGATTTTATCCGCATAATAATGATTGTGCTCACGGGCATGGGGACGCGGTCCCACCAGAGACATATCTCCCTTGAGTACATTCAGCAACTGCGGCAGCTCATCAATGCTGGTTTTACGCATGAATGCACCGACACGCGTAAGACGGGCATCGTTAACGGTGGCTTGTGTTATCTTTCCAGCTTCCTCTTCATGCACCCGCATGGTGCGAAATTTCAGTATCCGAATAATCTTCCCATCCAGTCCGTGCCGTTCCTGGTGAAAAAAAATCGGGCAGGGTGATATCGCCTTCACGGCCAGGGCAGCAACAATCATGATTGGCGACAACACTATCAGCGCCATGAACGACACCACCATGTCCATTAGAATCTTGCTGATTCTCGCACCTTCCACCAGCGGTGATTCCGAAAGGTAATACAACGGCACGCCGGCTACTTCCCTGACGCTCGGGCTGGTCATATGCAGACCAAAAACATCAGGCGCCCACACAATATCCACATTCAGATCAATCAATTCCAGTTCCAGTTCGCGAATCTGGTGCGCCGCTTTCATCGGTAAGGCAAAATACACCCTGCGCACCCTGTATTTTTCAACCATTCCCCGTAAATCTCCGACACCGCCCAGTCTCGACAGAGACCCCATCCGCCAGTCGGGATCCCCCTTCTTCGCATCGCAAAGCACGCCGATAATCTGGTGAGAGGTCCACGGGTTGCCGTTGATATGATCAGCCAGATATTTCCCCAACCTACTGTTTCCCACCAGAAAGCTGGGGATTATTTCACCATACTTATTTTTGTATTTCCGTATCAGATACTCCCCTCCATTATGTATCAGAACCTGTGCCAGTGCAGCGATTAGGAACCAGTAGAAGATTACCTGCCTTGAGAACTGTGCGCTCATCTTGGCGACAAAAGCCAGGATAACCAACATCCCCATCACCTTGGTCCAGGCCCATAAAACAGCCGTGGAACGAGAGATATTTCCCGGAAACCTGCGATAGATCCCGGCATTGGAATAGATCAGCCAGATCAACACCGGAACTATGGCTGCCGCGGAATAATAGGGGGAAGGATTAAAAACTCCGCGGATCAGCTCAGCCAGCTCGAGCGAGCCCTCTACAACCGCAATATCAAACAACAAACACAATTTGAACGAAACCGTTCAAGATATAG
>CAZQZF010000113.1:0-7006 GCA_964597745.1 uncultured Zetaproteobacteria bacterium | reverse complement strand
ATTGCGCAGGACAGCGCAATTGCACGGGTTACCGCCCCTTGGGTGGCCTACATAGATGTACGCCATGAAACGGCTATCCTGCCTTTTTGTGCACCGGGCCTTTGTTCGCAACGAATCCCTCGTCGGTCGTCCGTATGCACGGCTACGGTCTCCTTCCTTGGAATCCGTTGCAAACAAAGGAACCAGCAAGGGCGCCTGCCTGTGCGTGGACGCACGTAGACAGGCGGCAGTATTTATGAATAGCACTCGACTAGGTCACAAGTTTTTGCGCTATCTCACAGATGTGAGAGCCATAGGCACGGGCGGCAGCCAGGGAAGGTTCCAAGATGCCCTCAGGCATACCCTGATGATTACCGGTCCTGGCATAGGGACCCCATTGCAAACCGCCATCGGCATAGCTGGTTGCATCCTTGGGAAATCCGATAACGATCATGCCATGCTCCAGAAAATTGGAATGGAGGCTGGCCATAGTCAGCTCCACGCCGCCGCCGGCGCCGCCAAAACCTCCGCCAGTTGCAAAGACGCCTCCGACCTTGCCTTCAAGGGCATTTTCCATCCACAGCTTGGCACAATCATCAACCAGTTTCTTCATTTGCCAGGCCATGGCGCCCATATGCACGGGTGTTCCGAAAATAATGACGTTCGCCTCCCGCAAATCCTCCGGCAAGGTATCGGCGGCCTTTTTCAGGCTGATTTTGGCCGTGGCCTGAACGGCCTTGATACCGGCGGCAATCGCACAGGCCATCTTCTCGGTGTTGCCATAATCAGAATGAAACGCAATCAGGGTCCGCATCAGGCATGTCCACCCTGCAGGGAGAGTTGATCCGGCTCAATACCAAGGCTCCAGGCGCCCTGCTTCCAGCGGCTTTTCACAGGCGTTCGGAAAACTATTTCATTGCTGGCCGGAGCAATCAGCCAGTCGTTTCGACTGATCTCCTGTTCAAGCTGACCCGCCGCCCATCCGGCATAACCCAGCACCAACATGAAATGTTCAGGTCCTTGACCGCTGGCCACACCTTCAAGAATATCTCTGGATGTCGTCAGCTGAATCTCATGGGTGATGTCCAGGGAAGAATTGTAATGATGACCGCCTTCATGAATAACAAAACCGCGGAATGGCTCTACAGGTCCACCTTCAAAGGCCGGAACCTCCAATAGAGCGAGGCTTTCCAGATGCATATCATCAAGGACTGAACCGACTGAGATATGATGAATCCGATTGATCAAAAACCCCATGCACCCTTCCTGGTCATGATGGCAGATCAGAACCACGCCATGTTGAAAATTTGGATCCATCAGTGACGGCATAGCAAGCAGCAACTGCCCCTTAAGTCCGTTCAGTCTCATGAGTCATCTCCTTGGGAAGCGCTGATCAAATCAGCACTTCCCTGCTCATCGAGCGTGCCATTCGGATGGCCGCCATCAGGCTGCTGTAGCTTACTTGTGGCGAGCCGACCCGATCTAGTCCCGTACCATGATCCGGGCTTGTTCGCACAAAAGGCAGACCAAGAGTAATATTGACCGCCTGTGAAAAACTGAGCGCCTTGATCGGAATCAGGGCCTGATCATGGTAACAACAGACGATGGCGTCGAACCCCTTGCGCCGGTCAGAGGAAAACAGGGTGTCGGCAGGCAAAGGCCCATCAACGGCAATACCTTCATTTCTGGCCAGTTCCGCGGCCGGTTGGAGGATATCAATCTCCTCTCGGCCAAAATGACCTTTTTCTCCGGCATGTGGATTCAAACCACATAATCCGAGGCGTGGATGAGCAATGCCAAATCGGTCCCTCAGTTCCTGGTGGACGATTCGCATACAGGAAATGGTTTTCTCAATGGTCAATTGCTTTGGCACCTTGCCTAAGGCCAGATGGGTGGTAAGTAGTGCCACCCGAAGCTCATCCGAGGCCAACATCATCACCACCTGCCGGCGCCCTGCAAGATCCGCAAGAAATTCCGTGTGTCCGGGAAAGGGAAAACCGGCACGTCGCAGCACGGCCTTTTCAATGGGCCCGGTAATCATGGCTCTCGCCTTGCCGGCAAGACAGTTCTCGGCAGCAATCCGGATGCACTGAATAACGGAATGAGCCGTATCTTCAACCGGTTGGCCACAAACAGCCGAATGCCGGGTATTGAGGCCGGCCGACCAGCAACAGAGAGCCCCCTCTCCTGGCAGTTCATCAGGATCGGACAGTTCCTGTACGTCAATATCAAGCCCTATCTCCCCGGCCCTTTTCCTCAGCCAGTCGGGTGGGGAAATGACAAGGATATCGGTAAACTCCTCAGGATGATCCCTGAACGCCCGCAGGATGCAGTCCGGACCAACGCCAGCGGGCTCGCCAACGGTGAGCATCAACGGACCATGCCTTGTTTCTGATGAAGGGTCCCTCAACATCCTCTTCGTTCAATCACGGCCTTTGCCTTGAGTCCTGCAATCCAGCGCGGCATCCGGTCCTGCATTTGAGCATTGAGAAGCAGATTCTGGATTTCATCTCGATGGGCCTCCAAGGAGTTTGGATCCACCCGCCGCCTGGCAATAACACGGATGATATGAAGGCCAAAAGGAGACTCGACGACCCCGCTGGTTTTTCCTGGCTTTAATTTGAATGCCGTATCTTCAAAGACCTTGACCATCTGGCCGCGCTTGAACCATCCAAGATCCCCTCCCTTGGCAGCGCTTGGGCCCTGCGATACCTCCTGGGCGCGCTTGGCAAATTCCTCATCGGTGGCCTCCTGAAGCTCCTCCGCTATCTGCCGGGCCCTGTCGCGAATCTTCGCTTCCGTTTTGGCATCGGCTCTCTTGGGCAATTTGATCAGAATATGGCGCGCGTGGACCTCATCATAGCTCTCCTGTCTGGCCTCGGGTTCACTCATGCGCTCCTCACTGACGTAAATCATATTAAATCCGGACGGAGAGCGAATCAGCTGTGACACATGGTGGAGTGGCAGACTCGAAATGCTCGCAAGGCTCGGCGGCAGTGACCCGGTGGAGAACCACCCCATGTCTCCACCCTGACTGGCATCGCCCGCATCAGAATTTAATGCCGCCAACTTACTGAATTCTTTTCCATTTATAGCTTGTTGACGAACCTTCTCCGCCCGCAGACGCGTCTCTTTGACCGCTTCCGGAGTGGGGTCGGGAGGCAGCGAGAAAAAGATCTGGGACAGGCGCAATTCCCGAAGCGGCTTGGCTGTTTTAAGATATTTTCGGTAGTACTCCTGCATGGATTCTTCACTTACTCGCAGCTTGGAGCGGACTTCAATATTGATCAGCTTACTGATAAGCAACCGCTCGCGTAATTTTCTTCGATAGGCTTTTGGGTCAATACCTTGCGCCTTAAGAACCTTTCCAATTTGGCCCGCCGGTATGTTATTTCGGGCCTCAACGTCATCAATGGCATGCTTTACTTCCTCAGCACCCACTTTCAGTTTCAGCTTCCTGGCTTCATGCACTTGCAGGGTCTGAATGATCCTGCCCTCCAGGGCGCGTTCAAGCAGAATCTGACGGCCAGGAAGATTGCCTCCCCCTCCAAGTTGCTTCGCCAATTCCTGCTTATCCAGTTCCACCTGATAGCAGGTGATGGCCTCCCGATCAACTACGGAGGCAATCTGATCCAGAATCTCGGCTCTGGCAGGGGCAATAATGAAACAGGTCATTGCTATTATCATAAGTAACTTAAACATTGGTACTCCTAACCCAGCATAGCCGGAACCAAACAAGCTTGAACCACAAAGACACGAAGGCTCAAAGGAAAGACAAACCGATCAGTTACCAATACTGCCCAACCCCTTGAACGCAAGCATAAACCGCACCCCGACATCCGCACCGGCAGCGCTCGTGCTGGCACGATTCAGCCTGAATCCTTCAAGCCGGACCTGCCAGCAGGGATGTTGATACTCTCCGCCGATGCTTGCCTGCTGTGTCGTGCGGCTGATGATATTATAATACCATCCACCCAGAATTCTCCAGCGTTGAGCCACGCGAACCATGGCTGAGACATTGATCGATTGCTCCTCCGCACTCACATAACGCGCGTCGGTAAGCCTGTAGGTCACATGCAATTCATGACCGACAGAAGATAGCCAATCCGCCCCCGCCTGAGCCGTGGCAAGGAACTTGTCCGAGGGATCATACTGGCCACGAATATACAGAGACATGGATGAGGTCGGGTTAAAAACCGCATCGGCGATAAGGTTCGAGAAGAGACGGTTACGTTGTTTGACCGCCGGATCGATCTGTCTGCGGCGCAGATTATAGCTGATTCCCACCTTCGCCAACATTAGAGTGCGGGGAGCGCCATCGGTTTTGGCTTCCAGTCGATTACCAAGAAGCAGGGATATGCGATGCGCGCTCTCAATTCGATCGGTTCCAGCAAATCGATTGCTCGATAACAGATTCCCTACAGTCAGCCGGCCGAAGGCCGAATCAAAGTTGGGAAGTTGGGATTGATCTCCAACACCCACCAGGTCATAGCGCAGCGTCGGCTCAATACTGTGGCGCAGGCTGCCGTTCGCGTAAATCTTCTCAAACCTCGCCGATGCCTCAACCCCCGTTTCAACGCTTGTCAGAAACGGCTTCCTGGCCAGTTGTGTATCCCTGAGCCAGTAACGTGTATGACGAACGCCGGCGAATAACTTGATCGAAGCAGCCCCGGTTGATGCCCACAAGGGGAGTTCGACATAGGGGTGAATATTCAAACGCCACCCGTCCGTGCCAAGCCGGCGATCAAATCGCGTGGTCTGATGATCAAAATGTAGAAGAATCCTGTTGCCAAACAGAGGAAGAAGGAAGCGATTTTCAAGACGGGGCAGCACCCTCAAAGTGGCCGCATTGTTGGGTGTGGTCAAATCCTGCTGGTGCCGAACCAGCAGGCTCCACTCGTTTGCGTCTTGCTGTCTGGAAAATTCCGCCTGGCTTTGCAGGTAACGTTTCGAGGCGTCATTGAAATCCGATGACAAATCGGCCAGATAATCCCGATCACTGATATGATCGGCATCCACCGTCAACATGGTTGAAAAAGGCGTGTTCCAGGTCGTCGTAGCCCGGATGCGGCTACGCCCTCGTTTCAGAACATCGTCATTCAGCCACTCTCCCTGCAACAATTCACTTCCAATGGCGGAGACATGACGCAACTCCAGTTCGGGTTGAATACCGCGAGCGCTCATCCAGTGTGGTGTCAGCGTGGCATCCCAATCCGGTGCAAGGGCAAGGTAATAGGGCAAGGCCAGTTCAGTACCCCGCCGCCTTCCACTGGCAAAAAACGGCGTCAAAAATCCGGATTTTCTTCGTAAGGGTTCATGCCAGTATGGGCTGTAAAGAACAGGAATGCCGCCTATGTAAAAACGTGTGTTTCTGGCAGTCAACTCCCCCTCACCCTGGTCAAGCACAACATGTTCGGCTCTCAGCGACCATGCCTCTTCATCAGCGGGGCAGGTCGTAAACCGGCTGTGGCTTGCCTTGAATGTCGTCAGATTAAGCCGCTCAAGCTCATCGGCATACAAGCGTGCGCCATCGGGGAGCGCCATCTCCGCCTGTTGCAGCGTTCCGGTATGATTGGCGGTGCTCAGCTCTCCCGAAGCCGCATGAATTTCCCCCCTTGGAGAAATGATCACAACATGGCCCTTGGCCTCTAGCCGGCTCTGATTCGGATCGTAGCGGAGCCGGTCAGCCTGGATGGTTTCATCACCACGCTTCGCCTCCACGTGGCCGTTAGCGCTAAGAATCCCATCCTTTCCCCGCTCCACCTGATCCGCGGTCAAATCGATCGGCTGAGCCCATGCCATTGTATTATGTATCAGGATAAGGCCCAAAAGGATTTGTTTCAGAGCCCTCTTGATGTGGCGTATACAGGAACTGCCCTCTAGACTCTTCACCCGAGCTTCCGCGCCATGCCGAGGTAATTAACCGAAAGATCATCCGAGAGGACAAATCGATCCGCAAGCATTTCAAAAGACATGCCGCGCAGATCCTTGATATCCAGGCCAGCCTGCCGCACCGCCTCGGCAAGCTCGGATGGACGGATGAATTTCTCATAGTGATGGGTCCCCTTCGGCAACCAGTTCATGATGTACTCCGCGCCGATAATCGCCATCATGAATGATTTTACGGTCCGGTTAAGCGTAGCAAAGAAGAGCAGCCCGCCGGGTCTCAGCAGGCGCGCACAGGCGCAAACCGTACTCACGGCATTCGGCACATGTTCCAGCACCTCCAGACAGGTGACGGCGTCATAACTGCCGGCATGATTATCCGCCCATGTCTCTGCATCATTGCATTGATAATCAACGACCACGTTGGATTTCCCTGCATGTAACCGGGCTACGGCAAGGGCCTTTTCCGCCCGGTCAATGCCGGTCACTTCCGCACCCCTGGCCGCCATGGATTCAGCCAGGATTCCACCGCCGCAACCGACATCCAGCACCTTGGCGCCCTTTAGCTTTAATTTGCCGGCAATATAATCCAGACGGAGGGGATTGATCCGGTGCAGGGGTTTGAATCGGCCTTCAGGAGCCCACCACTCCTCCGCCAGTGCTTCAAATTTCCTGATCTCCTGCGGATCAAAGTGGGCATTCATGGAGGGTATGCTAACCCGGACTTTTCATGAAGACCATGCGAGATGGTTACAGACCGTAGCAAAAATTTTCTATATTTTATCGTGCATCAAATTAACTGCCACGATGTATATTCCATATGGCTCTTCGGAGTAAAGGATTCCGTATGGAAATCGCCTTACCAATAACCTCCTGACTTGTCTTCGAAAATAGCCCAGGCCTTTGGGAATTCGATTGGCCGCTGAATTGTTGAATAATAAAATCGTATCCAAGCCTTGGCTCTATATCTTCGTAATAATCGATCGCATGATTGAATTCATCTTTCGCTTCCGGATGAAATGAGAAGCTCAATTCTCAAATCCGTTCCATATTTTCTTAAAGACTTCTTGCCCAGGCACTGCTTTCATCCTAGAAAAAGCAGTTGGTCGCACACACATAGCGCAAGTTCTTGATTCGCCTG
>CAZQZF010000112.1:0-7018 GCA_964597745.1 uncultured Zetaproteobacteria bacterium | reverse complement strand
CCAATAAAAAAGATTACCTCCAAGCATCAGAACGCATCACTAAGTAGCGACAAAGTTCATACCGAGAGTAAAGTCCTGTGCCAACCCTTCAGGTTTGGACTGCACCGCGTATTGTATATCCAGACCGAACTGACTGACGTCACCCAACAGTCTCTGAAAAGCTGCACTGTCATCCGGCGTAGTGATAATCAATGCTTCACGGATCCCCGCCAGCATCAGGGTTGTCAGTGGATAATAGATCATTGGTTTGTCATAGACCGGCATCAATTGCTTGCTGACTGCCAGCGTCAGCGGATGCAGACGCGTCCCGTTACCTCCGGCCAGAATGATTCCTTTCATGCCAACTCCTCACGGCCATAGCGGTCGTCAAACCGGACGATATCGTCTTCTCCCACGTACTCACCGCTTTGCACCTCAATAATCTTCAACGCTTGTTTGCCCGGATTGCGCAATTGATGTTTCATACCCGTGGGAATAAAGGTGCTTTCATTTTGTTGAATGGAAAGCATCTCCTCTCCCCGCTGCACTTCGGCCACGCCTGACACCACAATCCAGTGTTCGCTTCGGTGATGATGCATCTGCAAACTCAACTGTTCATGAGGATGGACCTCGATCTGTTTAATCTTGTAGAACCGGTCTTCCAAAAGCACCGTAAAGTTTCCCCATGGCCGTTGCACGGTTGGGTGGGCTTGTTGTTCAGGGGCATGGGTTTCCCGAAGGGCGCTGACGATCTCTCTGACACGCTGACTTTCGCCTCGAGGTGTGATGAGTAGCGCATCAGATGTCTCAACGACACACATATTCCGCAGACCAGCCGCCGCCAGCAGATGCTTGTCACTGCGCAGCAGAGAACCCTCGCAATCAAGCGCCAGCACATGTCCATCCAAGACATTGCCATCGCCATCCTTCTCAGCGATATCAAAGATGGCATCCCAGCTGCCGATATCCGACCAGCCGATATCACAGGGGATCAGGCCTACTCGGTCCGATTTCTCCAGCACCCCGTAATCAATGGAAATGGATGGCATACGGGAGAACTCGCGTTTGATGACCTGTTGATAATTCTCGCCCTCCCTGATCGCTCGGCGGATATCCTCTACAACCCGAAACACATCAGGCAGGAAGCGCTTAATTTCCTCCAGAATGGCCGATGCGCGCCAGACAAACATACCTGAATTCCAGAAATAATTACCTTTATGCAAAAATGACTCAGCGGTTTCCAGATCCGGCTTCTCGGTAAATCTGATGACATCCAGGGCAATCTCTGTTTCTTTAACCTTAGACGAGACCTGGATATAACCGAATCCTGTATCCGCCCGCTCCGGCCTGATACCAAAGGTAACCAGTTTTCCCCTTTCAGCCGCCGAAATCGCCTCCGACAAATGAATCTTGAATTGCCGCTGATTCTTGATCAGGTGGTCGGCGGGCAGGACCACGAGAACGGCATCCTCACCCTGTTCCAGAAACAGACCGGCGGCCAGGGCGATGGCCGGCGCCGTATTGCGGCCCACGGGCTCCAGAATTGTGTGATAGGGCTTCAGTTCCGCATAGGCCTCGCCCCTGGCATGCTCCTCCCCGGTCACGACCCAGACATCTTCTTTTCCGATCAGGGGATTGAGCCGCTCAATCGTCTCCTGGAGCAGGCTGTTTTCACCATTGAAATGCAGGAACTGCTTCGGCAACTGCTGCCTGGACAGGGGCCACAGGCGGCTACCGCTACCCCCGGCGAGAATCACCGCCTTCACAGAGTCAGTCAAAATAGAGTCAAGATCATTTTAATTGTCTTTCCCCCTGCACCCCTCTGCGCCCTCTGCGGTGAAAATCCACATAGCATAACACTCATTGATAGTAACCCCTGTACCATGAAACAAAGGCCACCAGACCTTCCTCAATCGAGGTTCCGGGATTAAATCCGAATTCATCCCGCAGCGGGGCAATATCCGCATGCGTGGAAATTACATCGCCGGGCTGCATGGGATACATCTCCGTCACTGCCCGCACGCCCAGAATCCGTTCCAGAACCTCGACAAAATACCCCAGTGAAACAGGTTGATCGTTGCCAATATTGTACACCCGGAAGGGCACGCTATCCTCATCCTGTCCCGGAGGACTTTCAGCGAGACTCTGTATGCCATCCACAATATCAGAGATGAATGTAAAATCACGCTTCATGGCCCCATGGTTGAACAACTTGATGGTCCGGCCAGCCAGCATATCCCGGGTAAAGAAAAAATAGGCCATATCCGGCCTGCCCCATGGGCCATAAGCCGTAAAGAACCGTAATCCCGTCGTTGGGATTTTATACAGATGCGCATAACTGTAGGCCATGAGTTCTCCGGCCCGCTTTGTGGCGCCATACAGCGATACCGGCCGATCCACCCGATCAGCCACACTGAGTGGAAGTTTACCGTTAGCGCCATAAACGGAGCTGGAAGAGGCAAAGACCAGATGCTTTACCTCGCCATGCCGGCATGCCTCCAGAATGGAAAGAAACCCGGTCAGATTGCTGTCGGAGTAGGAAAAGGGATCCTGAAGTGAATAGCGAACGCCAGCCTGCGCGGCCAGATGAATGACCACCTGCGGCCGGTATTTGGAAAACAGGGCCCAGGTCTCCTCGTGATTCACCAGATCCATGCGCACAAAAGAAAAATTACCGTATTTCCGCAACCTCTCCAGCCTCGCCTCTTTCAAACCAACATCGTAATAGGGGTTCAGGTTATCCAGTCCGATAATCCGTTCACCGGTCTTCAGCAGGCGTTCCGCCACATGCATGCCGATAAAGCCCGCCACGCCGGTGATGAGGACAGTTCTCCCCTGATTCATCAGGATACCTGCTTCCAGGTGGTTCCATTCGGACCATCTTCCAGCATGATTCCCATCCCGGCCAGTTGCCCGCGGATGGCATCGGCGCGGGCGAAATCCCGAGCTAATCTCGCCTTGACTCGCTCGGCGATCAATGTCTCGATTTGCGCCGCATCCATGGCATCGCCCTGGAACCACTGGTCCGTATTCTGCTGAACAATGCCAAGCAAATCACACACTCTCGGAAAGGCATCCGCCAGGGCGCCGGGAGTTTTCCCACCATCCAGTTGTCTGTTGATTTCCCTTGACAGGGCGAACAGGGCCGCCAGAGCCTCCGGGGTGTTAAAGTCATCGTTCATCGCCGCATTGAATTGATTAACTTGCGGAATTGAATCCGCAGAGGACTCCCTGCATCCCTCCAGCGTCTCAAGACGGCGCTTCGTCTCGTAAAGCCGATCCAGGGCGCTTTTTGCTGTGTCCAGGGCCTCATCCGAGAAATCCAGCGGCGAACGATAATGCGTGCCAAGGATAAACATGCGCAATACTTCCGGCGGATAACGTTCCGCAACCTCACGGATCGTGAAGAAATTACCCAGCGATTTCGACATCTTCTCGGTATTGATGTTTACAAAACCGTTATGCAGCCAGTACCGGGCAAACTCTCCATCAGTGGCGGCCCTGGCCTGGGCGATCTCATTTTCATGGTGTGGAAACTTGAGATCCATGCCACCACCATGAATATCAAAGCTTTTACCCAGATGGGCGCAGCTCATGGCGGAGCATTCGATATGCCAGCCGGGCCTGCCTTTGCCCCATGGCGAGGGCCATGAAGGCTCGCCCTCCCTGGCTCGTTTCCACAGCACGAAATCAAGCGGATCCCGTTTGCTTTTATCGACATCAATTCGGCTGCCGGCCTCAAGATCATCAATGTTCTTGCCGGACAGGCGGCCATAAGCGCCAAATTTACGGACCGAATACATCACATCGCCGCTTCCGGCCAGATACGCATAACCGCGTTCAATGAGCGAATTGATCATGGCGATCATTTCAGTAATATGCATGGTGGCGCGCGGCTCATGGGTCGGGAGCAGGCAATTCAGCCCTCGCACATCCTCATGAAAGGCGGCAATCATCTCAGTCGTAAGCTCTGCGCAGGAAATTTCTCTCTCATGGGCGCGCCGGATGATCTTGTCATCAATATCGGTAAAATTACGGACATAGTCCACGTCGTAACCAAGTTGTCTCAACCATCGGTAAATTTGATCAAAAACAACCATGACCCGGGCATGACCGACATGGCAACGGTCATAGACGGTAACGCCGCAGACATACATACCAACCCGGCCCGGAACCAGCGGCTCAAATGACTCTTTCCCGCGCGTCAGGCTGTTGTAGATTTGTAGACTCATGCGCGCAATCTCCGTATTGCATCCTCAAGACGCAAGCAGACGCCATCTGCGCCAAGGAAGTCTACAATATCACGCATCCCTGGCCCGTGCAGGCATCCCGTCAGCGCCGCACGCAGCGGCAGGAACAGTTTCCTGCCTTTCAAGCCCGTTTCTGTTTTCAGCCTCTCCATCCACGATTGCCAGTCCTTCTCCGCGCACACCCGCCAGGTTTGAGAAGCCACATCAAAAAAGGATTCCCCTGCTTCGCGAATTACCTTCATGGTCTCAACCGGTAACTCATACTCCGGATCGATTAACCGCACAAACCCCCGCGCATCGGAGGCAAGGGACAGATTAGGCTGCACCAGAGCGGTAAATACCTCCAGCCTATGCCCGCACCCGTCCGGTACGAACGGTCGCAGGAGCGGAGCCAGTCTGGGAACCGGCATCTCGTGTAAAACCCGCGTGTGCCAGCGCCATAATTCCTCATCCGACCAGATTACGGCCGCCGGAGACAGGTGTTCGGCATCAAACAGCCGGCCAAGCGTGGACAGGGGAAGCACTTCATCCGGAAGGTTCGTATGACCCAGCCGCGTCATGGCCTGTACCACCGCCTCGGGCATGATTCCCTGATCTCGCAGGGCGGACAGGGTCTGGCTGCCGCCACGCTTGGATAATTTCCCTCCGCCGCTGGCCAGAAGAAGACCATGATGCAGATAGGCTGGAGGTTTACGCCCCAAGGCCTGCATTATAAAGACCTGATAGGCGCTATTGGTCAGGTGGTCATCTCCCCGCAATACATGCGTGATGCCATCCGTCATATCATCCACGGCATTGGGAAGCAGAAAGGTATAGCTTCCATCGGAGCGTCGAATAACCGGGTCATCGAGATTTGATCTGCCAAACTCAATCTTGCCCCGCAGCAGATCCCGGACATGGATCTCTCCTTCACAGCCATGTGTCGCCAGTCTCCACACATGAGATTCATGCGAACCGCGATCCGCAGATTCCTCGGATGATAACTTCCGGCAGGCGCCGTTGTATCGTGATGGAAGCCCCCGGCTTGAAGCCAGTTTCCGCTTCAGCGCCAAAGTCGACTCGCTGCAGAAGCAGCGATAGGCCAGTCCCTGACCCACAAGATCGGCCAGAGCCTGCCTATACTGGTCCGCATGCGCGGACTGAAATCTCGCCTCCCCGTCCCAGTTCAGTCCGAGCCAGACCAGGTCCTCCTCGATGGCCGAGACAAAACTGGAATCCGAACGCGCCACATCCGTATCTTCAAATCTCAAAATGAATCGGCCCTCATGCCTTCTTGCATACAACCAGTTGAGCAGGGCCGTGCGCACATTACCGAGATGCATGCGGCCTGTCGGAGAGGGGGCAAATCGGGTGATAACCATCAGGCGGTGAAACCTGACGCTGCCTATTTAGCTGTCAAGGGTCAGAGCTTATGGGCATCATACCAGTTTACGCCAAGCCCCAAATCCACTATCAATGGTACATCAAGTCTGGCGGCGGACTGCATCTCCTCACGCATGATTGCAGAGACCTTATCGGCCTCGCCGGCTGCGGCCTCCACCACCAGTTCATCGTGCACTTGCAGGATCATGTGAGCTTCGGGGGCCTCTTTCTTCAGCCGGGCATGCAGGCGAATCATTGCTACCTTGATGATGTCGGCCGCCGAGCCCTGCAGCGGGGCGTTGATGGCCGTACGCTCGGCGTATTGTCGGCGCATGCCGTTTCCTGATGTGATCTCGGGTACATAGACGCGGTGACCGAGCAGGGTCTCGACATAGCCCTGCGCCCGGGCGGTTTCAAGCGTGGCATCCATGAATGCGCGGATGCCGGGATACTGCCTGAAATAGGCATCAATGAAATCCCGGGCCTGCACGCGATTGACGCCAAGTTGCCTGGCCAGACCAAAGGCGCTCATGCCATACAGAATGCCGAAATTGATGATCTTGGCGCGCCGGCGTTGCTCTCTCGTAACCTCCTTAATTGGCGTCTGATTGACGCTGGCCGCAGTGGCGGCATGGATATCGAGACCGCGGTCAAAGGCTGTACGGAGTGTTGTATCGCCCGAAAAATGTGCCATGAGCCGCAATTCGATCTGGGAATAGTCGGCGGAAATCAGGATATTCCCCGGTTCCGCTGCGAAGGCCCGGCGAATACGCCTGCCCTCCATGCTGCGGATCGGAATGTTCTGCAGGTTCGGGTCGGAAGACGAAAGCCTGCCCGTAGTGGTAATGGCCTGGTTGTAGGAGGTGTGCACTCGACCGGTCTCTGGATGGATCAACCGGATCAGGGCATCAGTATAGGTGGACTTGAGCTTGGCAAGCTGGCGTACATCCAGAATCATCCTCGGTATCTCATGATCCGCCGCCAACGCTTCCAGGATGGCCTGTCCAGTAGCCCATTGACCGCTTTTTGTTTTTTTACCGCCAGGCAGCCCAAGCCTGTCGAACAGCAGCTCTCCCAGCTGCCTGGGGGAATGGATATTGAACGTATAGCCCGCAGTCTCGAGAATCCGGGCCTCCATTTCTCGAATGCGGCCGCCAAACTCCCCGGAAAGTGTGCGCAGAAGGCCGGTATCCACCCGCACGCCTCTCCATTCCATGTCCGCCAGCACCCGAAGCAGGGGCAGTTCCACATCATCATGGCGTTCCAGCCGGTGTTCATCCTCAAGCCGGCCGGAGAGCATGTGCATCAGACGCAAACACACCTCCGCATCCTAGGCGGCATAGGGTCGCGCATGACCACTGGGAACCTCGGCACATCAGATCTGTATGGTTCCTTTTCCCGTTACATAGGAGTAGGCAATGCAGGAA
>CAZQZF010000111.1:0-7080 GCA_964597745.1 uncultured Zetaproteobacteria bacterium | reverse complement strand
ACATCATTCGCTGTTGCAACACATTAAAAGGTAGCCTGAATTCCCACTCGCGTTGGACCGTCTTTTCAGTTATGATGCCGTTCCTGAAAAGTGGAAGACAGAGGGCGGAGAGAGTTCAATGGGCACCGTAAGCAACCTGAAAATTGACTTGGTCGAGGTTTGCGAAACCGCGGCGCGCGCCTGCGCGCCGTTCGTCGGTTCCGGCCAGAAAGACGAAGGCGATGGCTTGGCTGTCGATGCCATGCGCAAACGCATCAATAAAGTAAAAATGAACGGTATGATCGTTATCGGCGAAGGCGCTAAAGATGAAGCTCCAGCGCTGTATGATGGCGAGAAGGTTGGCACCGGTGAAGGAATTGGCGTCGATATTGCTGTGGACCCGATTGAGGGAACGAATCTTTTCGCCAAGGATATGCCGGGTTCGATTGTGACGCTGGCAGCCGCCCCCGAGGGATCAATGTATCGCCCCGGCTCCTGCTTCTATATGGATAAGCAGGTTTATCCAAAGGCGGCGCGCGGCAAGATTGATGCCGAGGCCCCGGTAGCGGAGCGCCTGAGCCAGCTGGCCAAGGCGCTGGGCAAGGAAGTGCGTGAACTGAAGATTTTCATTCTCGAAAAACCGCGCCATCAAAAGCTCATGAAGGAAGTTTATGCCGCGGGTGCAAAGATTCGCCTGGCTACTGACGGTGATGTAAATGGCGCCATCCAGGCTGTTCTGAATATGGGCTCGGATGCACTGTTCGGTATCGGCGGCACGCCGGAAGGAATCGTCACCGCCTGCGCGGCCCGCGCCATGGGCGCTGAAATGTTCGGCCGCATGGCGCCGCAGAAAGATTTCGAGATCGAGCTATGTAAAAAGGAGGGCATTGATACCAGCCGCATCATTGCCCGTGATGAGTTGGTTACATCCGACGATTGCCTGTTTATTGCTACCGGCCTTACCAGTGGCGCCTATGTTCGCCACGTTAAGGTCGGCTACGATGCCTACGGCAAGCATAAAACTACGGATACGGTCGTGCTGGATGGCGGCATTGGCAATATCCGTCATGTTATTACCACCGTCCACGTTTAGTCATATTATGTTCAAATTAAGCAAAGGGGTTAATCAATGAGTGATCATCGCAGATATCTGGCCAACGCGGTTCGCGCCCTGTCCATGGACGCAGTGCAAAAGGCCAATTCCGGCCACCCGGGAGCACCGATGGGTATGGCGGATATCGCCGAAGTCCTGTGGAATGACTTTCTTCAGTATAATCCGGGCAACGCTGGCTGGGCCAACCGTGACCGCTTTGTGCTATCCAATGGACACGGCTCGATGCTGATCTATTCACTGCTCCATCTAACCGGCTATAACCTGCCAATGGATGAGATTAAACAGTTCCGGCAGCTTCATTCCAGAACTCCGGGTCACCCCGAGTACGGTTATGCTCCAGGTGTGGAGACTACCACCGGACCGCTGGGGCAGGGCATCTCCAATGCCGTGGGCATGGCCATTGCCGAGCGTATGCTCGCTGGTCAGTTCAACAAGCCGGGTTATGAAACTATCGATCACTACACCTATGTCTTCCATGGCGACGGTTGTTTGATGGAAGGTATCTCGCACGAGGCATGCTCACTGGCCGGTACGCTAGGTCTGGGCAAGCTGATCCTGTTCTGGGACGACAACGGCATCTCCATTGATGGTGACGTCAAAGGTTGGTTTACCGACGATACGCCGGGCCGTTTTGAAGCCTATGGCTGGCAGGTGATCCGCAATGTGGATGGCCATGATGCGACCGAGATCAAGAAGGCGATTGAGACGGCGCGCAGCAACAGCACGCAGCCGACCATGATCTGTTGCAAAACCGTCATCGGCTTCGGCTCGCCCAATAAGGCCGGAAGCCACGATTGCCATGGCGCCGCGCTGGGTGAGGAAGAATGTGCGTTGGTGCGTAAAGAACTGGGTTGGACATACGATCCGTTCGTAATTCCTGATGATGTGTATGCCGGTTGGGATCATAAAGAAACTGGCGCCGCCTCCGAGGCCGACTGGAATGCCCGTTTCGATGCCTACAGGGCCGAATATCCGGAACTTGCGGCAGAATTTTCCCGCCGTCAGGCTGGTAAATTACCGAAAAGCTGGAACAAGGAAATCTCCGCCTGGATTAACCAGCTGCGCCAAGAGAAGCCGGGTTGGGCGACCCGCGTAGCTTCCGGCAAGACCATCGGCTCTATCGCCAAGGTGCTGCCCGAGCTGGTTGGCGGTTCGGCGGATCTGGCGCCATCAAACAACACCAAGTGGCCGGAGGCCGTGGCCTTCTCCAAAGACACGCCGGAAGGTAATTATTTACACTACGGGGTGCGCGAGTTCGGCATGAGCGCCATCATGAATGGAATGGTCCTGCATGGCGGCATCATGCCATTCGGCGGCACCTTCCTGATGTTCTCCGAATATGCGCGTAATGCATTGCGAATGGCCGCATTGATGCGGATTCCAACGATCTTCCTTTATACCCACGATTCTATCGGTCTGGGTGAAGATGGCCCAACCCATCAACCGGTCGAGCAGATTGCTACCCTGCGCATGATTCCGCGTATGAACACCTGGCGGCCGTGCGATGCAGTGGAATCGGCCGTGGCCTGGAAGTGTGCGGTTGAGCGCCGTGACAATCCGACAACATTGATTTTCACGCGTCAGGGCCTGCCTTGCAACGATTACACGGATGAACAGGTGACCAACATCGAGCGTGGCGGCTACATTCTGTCCGACTGCAAGGGCACACCGGATGCCATCATCATTGCCACCGGTTCCGAGGTGCAACTGGCATTGGCCGCACAACAGGAGTTGTCTGGCAAGAAGGTGCGAGTGGTTTCCATGCCCTGCACCGAACGCTTCGACGCGCAGGATGAGGCCTATAAGAAATCCGTACTGCCCTCTTCCGTAACCCGGCGCGTGGCGGTGGAAGCCGGCGTGACAGGTTTCTGGGGTAAATACGTGGGTCTGAATGGCAGAGTGGTCGGTATTGACACCTTCGGTGAATCCGCCCCGGCGGGCGAGTTATTCAAGGAGTTCGGCATTACGACCGAGGCTGTTGTTGCGGCCGTAAATGAACTGTCTTAATTTAAAATAAAAGGAGGAAAAAATGACAATTAAAGTTGGTATTAATGGATTTGGCCGTATCGGCCGCATGGCATTTCGCGCCATTGCCAAGGATTTTACGGATTTAGAAGTCGTCGGCATCAATGACCTGCTGGACCCGGATTATCTGGCATACATGCTCAAACATGACTCCGTGCATGGACTATTCAATGGTGATGTATCCGTTGACGGTAACTACCTGGTTGTGAACGGCAAGAAGATTCGCCTGACTGCCGAGCGCGATCCCGCGAATTTAAAGTGGGGCGAGATTGATGTTGATGTTGTGCTCGAATGCACAGGCTTCTTCCTGACAGGAGAGACCTGCCAGGCCCATATCAATGCCGGCGCCAAAAAAGTGGTGCAGTCCGCGCCGTCCAAAGATGCCACCCCGATGTTCGTCTATGGCGTGAACCACGACAAATATGCAGGCCAGGCCATCGTATCGGCTGCATCCTGTACAACGAACTGTCTGGCGCCGATCGCGAAAGTGCTGAATGATAACTTCGGTATCAAACGCGGCCTGATGACTACCGTGCACGCTACAACCGCTACGCAGAAGACTGTGGACGGTCCATCCATGAAGGATTGGCGTGGTGGCCGTGGCATCCTGGAAAATATCATTCCTTCATCCACTGGCGCCGCCAAGGCCGTAGGCAAGGTCATTCCAGAGCTGAATGGTAAATTGACCGGCATGGCTTTCCGGGTGCCGACCTCTGACGTCTCCGTCGTGGATCTAACCGTTGAACTGAAAACGGAAACCAGCTACGACGCCATCGTTGCCGCCATGAAGACTGCCTCTGAAGGCGCGCTAAACGGCGTACTGGGCTATACCGACGAGAAGGTTGTATCGACCGACTTCCGCGGCAATAGCCACCCGTCAATCTTCGATGCCACTGCCGGTATCGCTATTGACAGCACCTTCGTCAAGATTATCGCTTTTTATGACAACGAGTATGGTTACACAAGCAATATGATGCGCGTGGTTCGTCACATAGCCAGGTAAACCCGCGGCGTGGGAGCATCTTTGTGTGCTCCCACGCTTTTCATTGCACGTCTGCACCATGGACAACGCCAACGTACCAACGTTATCTTAATCTCATGTCACGCTCTTGCCTTGTGCTCTACCAAGATGTGTTCATATATTCAAAGGAGTAAACCATGTCCATCATCAAAATGACCGATCTGGATCTTGCCGGGAAACGAGTTCTGATCCGTGAAGACCTGAATGTTCCAATCGTGGATGGTGAAGTGGGTGATGATACGCGTATCCGTGCCAGCATGCCGACGATGATACATGCCATGAAGGCCGGTGCAAAAGTGATGATCTGCTGCCATCTGGGCCGCCCGATCGAGGGTGAATACGATGAGCGGTTCTCCCTGGCTCCTGTCGCCCGGCATTTAGGCAAACTGCTGGGAAAAGAAGTGCGTCTGATCAAGGATTATCTTGATGCTGAACCCGAAATTGAGGGCGGTGAACTGGTACTGCTGGAAAACATCCGCTTTAACAGGGGTGAAAAGGGAAATAACGAGTCGCTTTCGAGGAAATACGCCTCCCTGTGTGATGTCTATGTTATGGACGCATTCGGCACTGCTCACCGCGCCCATGCATCAACCCATGGTGTCGGCCAGTTTGCCCCGATCGCCTGCGCCGGCCCGCTTCTGGCTGGTGAACTTGAAGCACTTGGCAAGGCGCTGGATAACCCGGCGCGGCCAATGGTGGCCATTGTCGGCGGCTCCAAGGTTTCAACCAAGCTCACTGTGCTGGAATCGCTGTCCAAGGTCGTGGATGAGTTGGTTGTTGGCGGTGGCATTGCCAACACCTTTATCGCCGCTGATGGTCACAATGTCGGTAAGTCCTTGTATGAAAAGGACCTTATCAGTACCTGCAGATCGTTAATTGAGGCGGCTCAGGCGCGCGGCGGTGATATACCGGTTCCGACTGATGTCGTTTGCGGCAAGGAATTCTCCCCCACTGCCGAAGCAATGCTAAAAAACGTTTCTGATATCACGGACGATGACATGATTTTTGATATTGGTCCGGATTCCGCGGCAACACTGGCCGATATTATCAAGAATGCCGGCACGATCATCTGGAATGGTCCTGTAGGCGTGTTTGAATTTGACCAGTTTGGCGAAGGCACCAAGGCCATTTCACTGGCTATTGCCGAATCCCCGGCATTCTCCATTGCCGGCGGTGGCGACACACTGGCCGCGGTTGCAAAGTATGATATCAGCGACAAGGTTTCCTATATTTCCACAGGTGGCGGCGCCTTTCTGGAATTTCTTGAAGGCAAGAAGCTCCCCGCCGTAGCCATGCTTGAGGATCGCGCCTCTTAGTGATTAGCTTCCGACGTACAAAAATCATAGCCACGCTTGGACCGGCCACGGATGTGCCGGGAATTCTGGAACAGTTAGTCAAGGCCAGGGTTAATCTGGTGCGCCTGAATTTTTCCCACGGGGTGGCTGAGGATCACCTCCACCGCGCTCGACAAATCAGGAAACTGGCCAGCAGGCATGGCGTTGCCGTTGGCGTACTGGCAGACCTGCAGGGTCCAAAGATCCGAATCGGCAAGTTCAGAAATGGCAAGACTGAATTAAAGCCGGGACAGGCGTTTATCCTTGATACATCTCTGAAACTTGATGCCGGTACGGATAAACGCGTCGGCGTCACCTACCAGGATCTGGCCAGGGATGTCCATTCAGGAGACCGGTTATTGTTGAATGATGGTATCCTCGTGATGGATGTTCGAGAAATCAGAGGGACCGAGATCCACTGCACTGTTGTCCACGGAGGTGAACTGTCGAACAGCAAGGGCATCAACCGTTTTGGAGGGGGCCTGTCGGCGCATGCCTTGACGAAAAAAGATAAACTTGATATTCACACTGCCGTCAAACTCAATGCCGATTATATCGCCATTTCATTTCCGCGTTCGGCGGAAGATGTTGAAGAGTGCAGGCGACTGGTGCGCAAGGCAGGCGGACATGCCGGCATTATTGCCAAGATCGAGCGGGCCGAATCCGTAGTTAATCTGAAGGAAATTCTGGAGGCCGCTGATGCCGTCATGGTTGCACGCGGAGATCTTGGCGTGGAGATTGGCGATGCAGCCGTGCCGCCCGTGCAGGCGCGCATCCTGAGACAGGCGCCAAAATATCACTGCCCGGTTATCGTAGCGACCCAGATGATGGAATCCATGATCAACAATCCTGTACCCACCCGTGCGGAGGTGTCTGATGTCGCCAATTCAGTCCAGAACGGCGCCGATGCAGTGATGCTGTCGGCGGAGACCGCCTCAGGGAAATACCCGGTTGAAGCGGTTCGCGCTATCCACAGAACCTGCGTAGAATCCGAAAAGCAGCACATTCCTTCTCCTCGCAGCAGGAGAAGATATTATGAACGAAAGTTAAAGATCGACGAGTCCATCGCCCGTTCCGCTATGGACACTTCGAATCAGATGTCGATCAAGGCCATCGCCGCATTCACCCAAAGTGGAAGCACGGTGCTGTACATGTCAAGGTATCTCTCGAAGGTGCCCATCTATGCGCTGACTCCGGAAAAAACCACGCTGGGCAAGGTTACCCTTTACAGAAATGTTATTTCACGTCCACTGCATCAGGGATATACTGAAAAGGATGCCCCCAAAGCTACGCGTGAGGTGATTGCAATGATGCTTAATGACGGCCTGGTGAAATCAGGCGATATGGTTGTCATGACCCTGGGCACGCCCATGGGAAAGGCAGGCGCCACCAACACCCTGAAAATTGTAAAGATTCCCAGACTTGGAAAATCTCAAAACAGACATCACTAAGGAACCTCTGAGTGAGTTGTTCAGAAGTTCCCTAAAACCCCAGACATAATTCCAAATTGCATTTTTGGCCCCATGGGGCCAGCATATCAGACAATTAAACTTAGAATCCTCAGTTGGGAGTGCGTGCAGGGTGTAAGTATTGATTCGGGGCATCCA
>CAZQZF010000110.1:0-7148 GCA_964597745.1 uncultured Zetaproteobacteria bacterium | reverse complement strand
CGATGTGGCACTGCTCACGGGTCGCACATTGTGAGTCTGCGGTGCTGTGGTCTGGGTGCAGTCGCGCTGCGGACTAGAGGCAGCGCTAAAGGTCACGCCGGTTGGCACGGGATCCACCACCGGTACCCCGGTAGCAGCATCAGGGCCATTGGTTGTAACCTGAAGTATGTAGGAGAGATTCTGGCCCCGTATAACAGGAGCTGGCGTGGCTATCTATGTGATGGCCAAGTTAGTGCCAGTCGTTGGAGGTGGCGGTATCGCATTCACAGTAGTCACGGCTTGGGCTGTGTTATTGGACGGGGTAAGGTCAGTCTCGTTACCGGCTACCGTTGCCGTATTGGTGATCTGGCCAGACTGCGCTGGAGTAACTATGATGGAGATAGTTGCCGTAGTGGCCGTGGGAACATTGCCAATATTGCAGGTAACGGTACCGCCGACCACATTGCAGGCACCCTGTGTCGATGTGGCCGAAACAAAGGTGACGCTTACCGGTAGGGTATCGGTCAGGGTAACGCCTGTGGCTGGATTGGAAGGGCCATTGTTGGTGACGATAAGTGTATAGGTCAAATTATTGCCCACTTGCACCGGATTGGGAGCGGTGGTCTTGGTGACTGCAATATCGGTATTTGTAGGTGGCGGAGGTGGAGGTGGCGTAGCGCCAGATTCATACGCGCCAACATCGCATCCCAAGCCTTGAGGTCGGATCACACCTCGCTGATCAGTAGTGGTGCAGATTGCTGCATCCCCGGCATCAATGGCCGAACTGCCGGGCAGGAGAGCATGGGTTTGCGTCGGACCACCGTTGGCGACCAGCGGGCCGAGCAGCGGGTTCTGGTTGGAAAGTACTCCCACGCCGCAAGTATTGTCGCTGTCCAAGCTATTAAGCGGAGATGGAATAGTGCCACCATTAATCTTGATACAATCACCTCCTGTCTGGCCGCCCCCATTGGATTTCGCAACAATAGTATTCTTTAGATTGATTATACCGCCACTGTTCAATATACCACCCCCCCCAGAAGTCGTTCCCAAGGCTGAATTATCGGTTATCGTGGAGTTCGTGAAGGTCATCATGGTGTGGATAAGCATACCTCCGTTTAAGGTTGATCTGTTATAAATCCCCCCGCCAGAACCGCTTGCGCTATTACCGCTGATCGTGGAGTTTGTGATATTCATCGTTATGCGGGAAGAAATACCACCCCCTGAGTACGCGGAATTACCACTGATAGTGGAATTTGTAATGTTCATCACATGACTTAGGATACCATTATTGGAGAAGCCGTCTATTCCACCACCTTCGCCCCCACCTGAATTACCACTGATGATAGAGTTGGTTATGTTCGAGTTAGAAAATGTTTGTGTTTTGTCAAAAATACCGCCACCGCCGTTAGTTGCAGTGTTGCCACTGATTGTGGAATTAGTGATTGTGAGAGAGGATTGATTGTTAATGCCCCCTCCTTCGCGTGCAGTATTACCACTGATTATGCAATTGATAATTGTTAGTAGTCCAACAGAGTAAATTCCTCCGCCACTGCCATATGGTGTGTGATTTCCACTAATGATGGAGTTGGCGATTGTCAGTGATGCCCCTACGATTTTAATCCCAGCGCCATTGGCCATGCTTCCATTTCTGATAGTTACATTGGAAATACTAACAATTGAACCCACATCCAAAACTCGATTAGTTCCTCCGCCATCGATAATTGTGGACGTTGCGCTGGAGCCATTGATGGTCACTGATTTATGGATATCCAAATCACCAGAAGCATTGAGGTCCTCTGTAAAGGGTCCCGATATGGTATTTGTGTATGTTCCCGCAGGCAGGTTGATAGTGTCATTAGTTCCGTACGCACCCGTCGCTGTACAATCGAGGAATGTATCTGCCCCATCGTTAACATTCGTGATTGCCTCTCGCAGCGCGCATGAGCCGTTGGCGCCATTCAGTACATCCGGAGCGTTGGCAGTAACATTGATGGTAGCCGCCCCGGCAGGCATAACCGCGCATACAAGTACAGCAAAGAGAAGAGACATAAAACTACGTTGCATAAACATTATCCCCCTGTTAACAGCCAAATAGAATAGATATTGTATTTCGCCTGTCAATTGGTCGCCAATAAATCAATACACAAGTTAAAAAGGGAGAAGCGTCAGCTTCTCCCTTTTTTATTCCATACGCGGGAACACCGGTTCAGGGCGGCCACAGACATGACCGCCTTTCAGATATCCCCAGCCACCATGATCATGCATGGATAACGTGCTGCCATCGGTCTCACCGTTCATAATCTGACCTAGCATCTGGTTGGCCTTAGTCGGCATAAACGGTAACAGTTGCAGCGAAATCAAACGCAGCGTTTCAACAAGATGGTAGAGTACGGTGTCCAGCCGCGCATCTTCTCCATGTTTCGCCAGTTGCCAGGGAGCATTAGACTCCACATAACGGTTGCCATGCCGAACCACCCTGTTGATGTGTTCCAGCGCAATGTGGAATGCCTGTTCCTCTATCGCCTTCGCAACCCCCTGTTGCATGGCCTCAATATCCGCAATCAGGGCTCGATCAGAATCCACCTCGATTAAGGATTTCCCCAGACATCCATGTCGGTATTTGTGCAACATGGACAGGCTTCGGTTGAGAAGATTGCCAAGGTCGTTGGCTAATTCCGTATTGTATCGTTGCTTGAGCATCTGAATGGAAAAGTCGCCATCCTGACCAAAGGGAACCTCACGAAGCAGAAAATAACGTACGACATCGACATCGAACAGGGAAAGCAGTTCCGCGGGCCGGACTACATTTCCTCTGGATTTACTCATCTTTTCGCCTTCCACCGTCCACCAGCCATGGGCAAAGATACGATTGGGAAGAGGAAGGCCGGCAGCCATCAACATGCAGGGCCAGTAAACCGCATGGAAGCGTAAAATATCCTTGCCAATTAGATGCAGGCTGGCTGGCCAGTACCGCATCTTCTCCCCTTTCGGAAATCCCAGCGCCGTCAGATAATTTGTCAGGGCGTCCACCCATACATAGATCACATGCCTGGGATCATTCGGTACGGGAATGCCCCACTGAAATGTGGTGCGTGAAATAGATAGGGGTCTTAACCCGCCCTCCACAAAACGGATAACCTCGTTGCGCCGCGATTCAGGGGCGATAAAAGCGGGGTTTGCGTGAATATGTTCCAGCAAGCGCTCCTGATAATCATCCAGTCGAAAGAAATAGGACTCCTCTTCAACTCGCTCAATGGGACGACGGCAATCAGGGCATAGTTTTTCCTCTAGTGTTTCGGCCTCTTTCAACTGCGTTTCCGTCCAGTAGGACTCACAGGGCACGCAGTACCAGTCCTCATATTTCCCTTTATAAATGGCCCCCGCCCCATCAAGGATACGCCACATCTCCTGCACTGATTCCTTGTGCCGGGCCTCGGTGGTCCGAATGAAATCATCATTAGAGATTGATAATTGCGGCCACAACTTTCGGTATCGCTCAACCACCTGATCCGCCAGTTCAATGGGCCGGATGCCGCGAGTTTCAGCTGCCTGCTGGACCTTCTGCCCATGCTCATCCACCCCGGTCAGACAGAACACATCCTTGCCGTTCATCCGTTGGTAACGCGCCAGCACATCCGCCGAAATGGTCGTATAGATGTGCCCCAGATGGGGCTCATCATTAACGTAATAAATCGGAGTAGTCACATAATATTTATGCATAGCCGGTATTACACCTCATCCTGTCTATGATTGTTGGTTCATTCTATCGGTCTCGGCGCCTGGTTGACGCTTTCATGCAGCCTGCCGCGCATCGCGCAAGACTAAACGCAAACGCAACATTCGCGCCAGAAAGGATTGCGCTGGACGTAAACTGTGCCGGCGCACCAATTCCGGCCATTCCAGCAACTCGCTCATGGCGTCATCTATCGCTAGATTTGACGAGAAATCATATTTATTATATAGGCTTGGATAAATATATTGAAGAATAACTTCAATTATTAAATCATGTGGAACACGTTTTGAATTTCTGCCCAGCCACAATTCCATTCTGCCAATATCCAGTTCAGCCGGGTCCGCGGTCAATTCCCTTAACTGCTCCAGGGCCGAACAAATATCCTCATTATGCATGCATGCGACGCGCCCGGGACAGCCGCAAGCCAGATCAGCAGCCAGAGGCAATATCGGTTCCGCTATCTGCATGCCACGTAGTACTTTCAGGCAATCTTCCCTGGAAAGCGGTGCTATGGCCTGCAGGAGGGATCTTGAACGCACCGTTGGCGGCAACCGTGAGGGGTTGCTACTCAATAGTAGAATCAAACTGCCGGGCGCTGGCTCTTCCAGCCCCTTGAGCAATGCATTCGCGGCCTGCTTGTTCAATAATTCAGCATCATCCAGGATAGCCACGCGTCGACCGGATTCCGCTCCGCTTAACTGCAGAAAACCAAGCATATCCCGTACCTGTTCAATCCTGACATCTCGTTTTTTTTCCAAAATGCCGGTCTTGAAATAATCCGGATGAGAACCTGCCGCAAGCATCCGGCAGGCATGGCACTCTCCACAGGCTATTTCCACATGCCCGGGATCCATATTGCGCCCACATAGATAGGTGGCGGCCATGGCTTCGGCCAGAACCGATTTTCCGATTCCCATTAATCCATACAGGAGCCATGCGTGCGGCAATTGTCCCTTGCCTAACGCCCTCAGAAACCGTTCCAGAACGGATTGATGTCCAATCGGTATAATCATTGGAAGTGATCAAGAATAACAGACTGAATCTGCATCTGAACCTCTCCAACATCTCCATCGGCGTCGATCCGGTATATCCGTTCGGGCTCAAGATGCCAGATACGTTCGTAGCCCTGCCAGACGCGCTGGTGAAAACCCAGCGATTCGGCATCAAGCCGCGTCTCTTCTTCACCCAGTTGGACCCGTTGATGCATTCGGGCCAAAGACTTTCTCACGGGCATATCCAGCCACAGGGTCAATCCAGGACGGCAACCCTGTTCAGCAAAACCAAGCAATACTGAGAGATCAGCAAGATCAATCCCCCGGCCTGCCATCTGGTATGCCAGGGTCGAATCTGAATATCGATCACACAACACCCATTTTCCCGCATTCAGGGCGGGTAGAATGGTTTCGTTGACATGCTGGGCCCGATCGGCGAGAAACAGTAATAATTCAGTCCCCGCCGTCGGCGAAAACTGGCTGGACAGAAGCAACCTGCGAATTTCTTTGCCCATGATGCCATCGCCGGGCTCGAAGGTGACATGGGATTGGATCCCCCGCGCGGCCAGCCACTCCGCCGTATGCCGGATCTGCGTGCTTTTTCCGCAGCCTTCACAACCTTCAAAACTGATGAATTGTCCTGTCATTCTTTCTCAGCCTTCATTTTGCGCTCAATGTCAACCCAGCGCTTTACGTTCTTTGCATGATCAGCAAGGGTGGCGGAAAATAGATGTCCGCCCGAACCATCAGCAACAAAATACAGGAAATCCGTATCCGCGGGCCTGGCGGCGGCCTCAAGACTGGCAGCGCCGGGGTTACAGATTGGAGTTGGGGGAAGCCTTTTTCGCGTGTAAGTATTCCAGGGCATATCGCGCTCCAGATCCTGTTTCCGGAGATTGCCTGAAAAGGCGCCATCCAGATGCCACAAGCCATAGATCACGGTGGGATCCATCTGCAGGGGCATATTCTTTTTCAGACGGTTATAAATGACCGAAGCGACAACAGGCCTCTCTGCCTTAATCGCGGTCTCCTTTTCGATAATCGATGCAATAATCAAGAGTTGCTTTCGGTTAGCTGAGTCTTTACCGAGCCGGTTCAAAATCTTCTTTTGAGAACGGATCATTTCCCCAAGCAGTTTCATGGGGTGAACCGGCTTTTCGTACACATATGTTTCGGGCATCAATCGGCCCTCCGCTGCATCACCGTTTAGCAACTTGAACAACGCCTTCTCCCAATCCTGTGGCCGGGTCTCTGTTTTTTTTGCCAGCAACGCGATGACCTCATCCGTTCGCAGGCCTTCCGGCACGGTAAGCCGGTACAAGACTACGTCGCCCCTGTGCAAGCGCTGAATCACCGTCCACATATCCTGGGCTTGTGCAAAGCGATAATGCCCCTTCTGCAACGCGCCGGACAGACCGCTCAGACTTGCGGCCAGCCGGAATGGAATCTCGGAGCGTATGACCCTGTTTCGATACAGGATCCGGCCGATCTGAACCGTAGATACTCCCCCTGGAATAATAACGTCCACTGGGGCCGGAAATGAGATATCCATGAAGATCTGCTGTCCGAGCCAGACTATGAATGACAAGGGAATAAGGAATATGAGTAAGCGCAAGACACTCAGACCGGCACGCCTGGCCTTCCGATCAGAGGCTGCCATAGACGGTTAATGGCCGGATCCGTGACGGGTAATTCCCTGCCATTGATCTGACGGATCGGGGTAATAAACGAACCGCTGTTGCAGACCGCCATGACCTGGCAATCTTCAAACCACCCAATGGGGCAATCGCTCTCAGTCACGATCCCGGATTGCAACAGGGCGCTGCGAATAATACCTGGCAGTACTCCATTCCCCGCTGGCGTCCACCAGTGATGTTTTCGATGGATAAGTACATTCGCGGTCATTGCTGAAACCATGGATCTATCATTGCAAACCAGGGCATCTTCGTCATCCCCCAATTGATCCCGAACAATCTCCAGGGCGCGCAGGGTTTCCGCATAATCCGCGGTAAACTTTGCTGGCCTGGCGCGCAGGGAAAATGGCCACTGTATTGTTCTCAATGAAACAGGGACCGCGGAACCTTCATAATGCCTGGTCATAATATGGATTCCATGTCCACGCCTGTTCGGCCGCCGTAATCCCCAAGGCGCCTGGCCGCCACTCACGGTAATCCTGAGTAAAACATCGGGACCACACTTGGCCGCCGCATCAAGACAGAGTGACAACAGGCCTTCGGGGAGGTCAATGCCAAAACAGGCAAGACCCCGGCGTAAGCGGGATTCATGTTCCTGCCATCCGAAAATGCCACCACCAATAACACGGAATGTTTCAAAGCATGCCTCCGCATACAGCAATCCCCGATCACTCAATAACCTGTCCTCTGGCTCCATTATCCTAGAAAAAGCAGTTGGTCGCACACACATAGCGCAAGTTCTTGATTCGC
>CAZQZF010000109.1:0-7213 GCA_964597745.1 uncultured Zetaproteobacteria bacterium | reverse complement strand
CCTGCTTTCCATGCCGTACGAGTTTAGGATCCTGCGCTGAACGAAAGGAGCGACCATGCGCGAGTATGTATATAGCTTCCAACAGCGTTGTTTTTCCGCATCCGTTTTCTCCCATTATCAAGGTTACGCCTGGTAAAAAATTCCATAATTTCAACGGAAAGCACCGTAAAGATTTTACCTGGATTTTTTCTAGATATAGTTTGGTTATCTCACCCATATAAAAAATTAAATCAATTATATACGCATTGGCATAATCACATAATGTTCGGCATCTCGCGTATCATCCATAATCAATACGGGTGAAAGATTATCCTTTAATTGCATTCGAATATTTTTTCCTTGAATAACGGTCAGGACATCGCGCAGGTAACGAGCATTAAATCCAACATTCAGTTCTGGTCCGGAATATGAAATATCGATGGTTTCATGCGCTTCTTCCTGCTCGGCATTGTGAGCAGAAATGTTAAGTTTATCTTCTTTAAATTGAAGCTGGATGTCATGAGTAAATTCATTGGCTACGATCATAACTCTCCGCAACACCTGATCCAGACTCACGCGATCGAGTACGATTCCATCCTCTTCTATTTTTGGGATTACTTCATTGTAGACAGGAAAACGTGCATCAATGAGTTTTGAACTTAAGGTAAACGCTCCACTTTCCAGACGGATAAATCCATGACCCATGTAAATAAGGACCTGTTTATCAATTTCTTCAGCAAGTTTTCTAATTTCAATGACTGCCTTTCGAGGGACAATACACTGGATATCACTTGAGATGTCTTGCAGCCTGGCTTCAGCAAGAGCTAAACGGTGCCCGTCCGTAGCTATGAGCTTTAAACCATAAGACGCCTTGAGTTCAAAGAGTGTTCCCGTTAAATATTTCCTTGTTTCATCGTTGGACATAGCAAAGCTCGTAGCAGCAATCATCCTGGCTAAATCACGGCCATCGATACGAATGGGCTCAACCTCAATTTCTTCATTCAAGGTTGGGTAATCATTCGCGGGAAGGGTAGATAAGCGACAACTTGATGATGCACTGTGAATGGTAATGAATGATTTTTCCAGAGATATATTTACATCGGCATGATTGTTTAATTCCTTAATAATTTCATATAATTTACGATATGATACAGTGATCGATCCTGTCTTTTCGATATTCGCTTTCACCTTGGTTTTAAGAATCATTTCCAGATCTGTAGCTGTGATTTTTAATTCTTGATCACTAGCCTCAAGGAGTAGATTGGAAAGGATGGGAATCGTATGTCTTCGTTCAACAATACCTTGATAACGAAGTACTGCCTGATATATAGCCTGTTTAGAAAGCGTAAATTGCATACAAAACCCTCCTGTTATAATAGAACTTATTTATATTAAATAATTAGTCATAATCATAGAGCCTGTGGATAGTGTGCATAAATTCATAACAGGCATTAAAATTAATTCAAAAGCATCTATCCTAATTGTGCACAAGCTGTGAGGCATTCATAAATAATATGAGCGTAAATCCATATCGAAAGCTGTTGCACTTCTAATTGATCGCTATCAACAGTTACTCCTCAGGATATTCACAGGCTTATCCAATGAATAAATTGTAAAATCAACCTTTAATAATAGATAATAATTGCTGAATTTCTTCCTTAAATTCGCTTGAGTCGTTCATTAATTTATCAATCTTACGAATAGCATGCAGGGCTGTCGTATGGTCTCTGCCTCCAAACTGTTCACCGATTCCCGGAAGAGACATGCTAGTCAGTTGCTTACACGCATACATAGCAACCTGACGTGGAAAAGTAATGTTGCGAGTCCGAATCTTGGAAAGCATATCCTTGACTCGAATATTATAATAACTTGCGATTCTTTTCTGAATTTCCTCAACACCAACTTTCCTCTGTTCTTCATTCAAGAGATCTCTTAGTACGTGATGGGCGAAAGTTAGGTCGATCGTTTTACCCGTCAGGGTAGCATGAGCGGTAAGCCGGGTAAGTCCACCTTCCAGTTCGCGAACATTGTTGGTAATTCTCTGCGCGAGCAGAGTGGCAACATCTTTTGGTAGAGTAACGCCTGCAATTTCCGCCTTGCGGGAAAGTATGGCGAGCCGGGTTTCATAATTTGGAGGTTGAATATCGGCAACCAATCCCCAGTTGAGCCGTGATTTCAGACGTTCTTCTAAAAATTTTATCTCCCGGGGGCTACGATCAGAGGTGAGAACGATTTGCTTGTTAATTTCATATAAGGCATTAAATGTATGGAAAAATTCCTCCTGAGTACTCGCTTTCCCCGCAATAAACTGAATATCGTCTATAAAGAGAAGATCGACTCTCCTGTACCTGTTACGAAATTGCTGAGTTGTTCCATTACGGATAGCTGAAACCAACTCATTGGTAAATCCCTCTGATGTACGATAGGCGATTTTTGCATGGCTGTTCTGAACAATGGAATTGGCAATAGCGGTAATAAGATGAGTTTTCCCCAGTCCCACATCTCCATAAATATACAATGGATTATATGTCGTGCCAGGATGTTCTGAGACCGCCTGACAAGCCGCATAACAAAATTCATTACTCGATCCGACAACAAAATTTTCAAATGTGAATCGTGGATCAATATAGCCATCGATTTGATTTTTTTTCAGATGATGAACATGAGGTTTTTTTCGAGAATGAGAAATGAGGGTTTCATCGATTGTAAATTTTAATTCAATATCGCTGCCAAATTGTTCGGATACTAACTGACGTATTGTACTTTCATAACGTTCTTTAAGACCATCAAGAAAAAACTGACTTGGAGCAGTCAGTGTAATGTTCCGATCTTGGCAATGGGCTTGTATCGGACGTATCCATGCATCAAATTTAAACATCGGAACTTGCTGTGCCAATTGTTCCCGAATAAGCAGCCAATCGATCATTTATATTTTATCTCCATTTATCAATAACGAGATCGTAACAATTCATCCCTTGTGATTTTACAACTCAGATCTTGAGATGATCTCACACCTTGACAGAATAGAGCTCTTGCCTAATATTGCCAGCCGTTTTTTCAGGAGTTGTTATGAGCTTTACATATAAGCCAAGTCGCATTCGTCGGGCCCGCACACACGGTTTCCGAGCACGTATGGCTACGCGCGCTGGACGCGCCATTATCAAGCGACGGCGGAGCAAAGGTCGCAAACGCCTCTCCTACTGAAGCAAACATTTCCAGTTACGCATCGCCTGCGAAACAGGGCTGACTTTAATGCATTACGTCTTGGATGCCGATTTACATGTGCATCGCTTTGTTTCATCTATGCGCGAAACAAGATGAACCATGCACGTCTGGGCTTTGCCGTATCCAGGCGCTATGGAATGGCAGTAATTCGTAATCGCTTCAAGCGGCAATTACGCGAAGTCTTTCGCCAACATACCGTACGGACTCAGGGTGTTGATATTCTGGTAATTCCAAAATTTCCCTATCGAAACGGAACCGATTCCAAGGGAGATATGCAATCTGGCCTGAATCGTATTTTTTACCGGATGAAGGGTAATAACACATGAAGAGATTTTTTATTGGATTGATTCGGGCCTATCAATTGATTATTTCACCATTCTTTCCGCCCAGTTGCATCCATCAGCCGACATGTTCCCAATACGCTCTAGAGTCAATCCAACGCTATGGAATTTTACAAGGCATGGTATTGTCTGTTCGAAGACTGCTCCATTGCCATCCATTCTCGAGCGGTGGATATGATCCAGTTCCATGATGGAGATTAGATGAACGATCAACGTAACCTGGTTCTGGCCTTCGCCTTATCAATAGGAGTGTTATTAGGTTGGCAATTCTTGTTGCCGACTCAAGAGGGCCGGCATGAGAAGGTGGCGAAGCTAGAAAGTCCAGCCCCTGCAAGCCATGGGACAAACTCGGCGCAGTCAGCTTCCAGTGCTTCCAGTATAAAACAACCGTTTCCTCAGGCTGTATCCGGAAAGGGGCGGACAGAACACCCGGCCAAAGATGGAAAGTCAACTGGCGCCCAATTAATTTCCTGGGGGAATGATGTCCTGACGCTGGGAATCGACCCTGACAGCGGGGCTATCAGAAAGGCTGGTTTATTAAAGTACTCTTTAAGCGCGACGCCTGGTTCAGGGCCGGTTCTGGTATTGAACAGAGGAGAAACACATTCCATGTATTTAGGCATGGGCCTTCTGAAAGAAAGCGGGAAAGTAATCTTCAAAGAGGTGAATAGAGATGCAGGCTCTCTTTTGCTACGCGCTGACCTGTCCGGGAAGCGGGTTTGGACAAGGCGTTTGAGTATTAAACAGGGATCCTATCTTGTCGATATTGAGGATGAAATTAAAGGTGGTGAAAAGCCACGTCTGTATCGACAGGTACTGGAGACTAGCCCGAACCTGAAAAAAGATACCTTCTATGAACATAATGGACCCATCAGCTTTCTGAATGGAAAATTAAAGGAGGTAGATTACAAGGCTTTGAAAGAGGGAAAATCTGAGAGATTGGATGCAACCGGCGGCTGGACAGGCATCATGAACCGGTACTTTATTGCTGCAATTATCCCTGATCAGTCGCAAACCTATCATTACTATTATTATTCCCGTGATGGTAATATCTTTCAGGCTGGTTTGATCGATGACGGCATTCAGAAAGGCGGAGTGGCGGCGTATCACTCCAGGCTTTATATTGGACCGAAATCCATTCCAGTGATGAAAAAGGCAGGCGTGCATCTGGAGCGTAGCGTCAATTTTGGATGGTTTACCGTAATTGCCAAGCCATTGCATGATTTTTTGATGCTTTTATATGGCTACCTGCATAATTTTGGCTTTTGTATTATCCTGGTTGTCATCTTTCTCAAGATTATTTTCTTCTGGCCCAGTAAAAAATCATATGAGTCGATGGCTGGTATGCGGAAAATTCAGCCTGAAGTGAAGCGTATTCGCGAGTTGTATGGGGATGACAAGCAAAAGATGGGTCAGGAAATGATGGCTCTGTATAAAAAGCATAAGGTCAACCCCTTGGGAGGGTGCCTCCCCATTTTCATTCAGATTCCTGTTTTCTTCTCTCTGTACAAGGTGTTGCTCATCTCCATTGAAATGCGCCAGGCGCCATTTATTGGATGGATTCATGATCTGTCCGTGCAGGATCCTTTTTATGTGCTGCCCGTTATCATGGGCCTTTCCATGCTGGTTCAGCAACAGTTAAATCCAACGCCGCCGGATCCAACGCAGGCCAAGCTCATGAAGTTCCTCCCCATTGTCTTTACAGCAATGTTTCTGTTTTTCCCCGCCGGTCTGGTACTCTATTGGGTAATGAACAACATTCTTTCGATTCTTCAACAGTGGTATGTTATGAAGCAACAGGATGTCATCTGAATCCGGGCCTGCCGTAAGTACGACCATTGCTGCCATATCCACGCCTTCTGGCCGCGGTGGTATTGGTATCATTAGAGTTTCAGGACCCAAATCCCTGGCAATATCTCTTAACCTAAGCCAACGCAAGAAGCCCTGGCTACCAAGACATGCCTATCTCTCACGTTGGTACGATAACCACGGCGCCGTATTAGATTCAGGCATTTGTCTATATTTCGAGGCGCCGAACTCCTATACCGGAGAAGATGTGATTGAATTGCACGGGCATGGCAATCCGATCCTGATGCAGGCGATTCTCAATCATATTTTTACTCTTGGAGCGCAGCCGGCGGCACCCGGCGAGTTTACCCGAAGAGCCGTCGAGAATGGTAAGATGGACCTTTCCCAGGCTGAGGCTGTGATCTCCAGCATTGATGCGGCCACTCTGCGTGCAGCCCATCAGGCCCAGCGTCATCTGTCCGGCGAATTTGGTCAATATATTGAACGATTGATGAACCGGCTTATCCGGATCCTTGCACATCTTGAGGCTTGCCTGGATTTTCCGGAAGATGATATCTCAACGACATTATTTCATACCCTTGACCTGGGGTTGCGACGGGAGCTGTTGCAGCCTATCGATGAACTTCTCGATTCTTCAGGTTTTGGCGAACGATTGTTTCATGGCGCCACCATTGCGATCCTTGGCGCCACCAATGTGGGGAAATCCAGCCTGCTGAACCGGTTTGCATCCCGGAGTCGCGCCATTGTCAGTGAAATGCCCGGTACGACGCGCGATACTCTGGAAGTAGATTTCGATGTGCATGGTATTCCAGTGCGCCTTATAGACACGGCGGGTATCAGGGAAAGCCAGGACAGGATTGAGCAGGAGGGCGTGCAACGGGCAAAGCAGGCGGCTCGGTCGGCGGATCTTGTAATGTTTGTTGCCGACATTTCACGACCGGAAACCTGGGATTCGCACGAGAAGGCGGATTTGAGGTTGATGAACAAGGTTGACTTGTGCAATGACCAGTCAATACCTGATGGATTCCTGCCATCCAGTGCGGAAACAGGCCAGGGGATAGCGGAAATCAAACACCGGCTTGCCATGTATCTTGAACAAGTGCCGGCTGCGGAGGAAGGGCTTCTGGTGACCAGGGCACGTCATTGTCAGGCGCTCAAACGAGCTCGGAAATATCTTCTCAATGGTTTGGCCATGCTGGGCAGAGAAGATCAGATGGACCTTGTCGCCTCTGAGTGGCGGCAGGCCTATGATGCCTTGGGAAGTATTTTAGGGCGTGGCGATGTTGAAGAGATTATGGATCGTATTTTTTCAGAATTCTGTATAGGCAAATAGCTGCGGACGGGAATTGGTTTGGCGATTACTTGCAAAACTCCTTGAATCATTAGTGGATTTGGGCGCATAATACGAACTGGAAAGCGTTCCCCTCGGTGATCTATCCATCGTTTCATAAGCCGAAAATCTGTTTTTGGCAATGGGGATAATGTGCGTGTAACATAATGATTATTAAGAGATATTAGGAGAAACTCCATGTCCAAGACACATCCCGTTGTTGCCATAACCGGTTCATCCGGCGCCGGGACAAGCACGGCTAAAGTTGCGTTAGAGCATATTTTTCGCCGGGAGGAGGTAGTGCCAGCCATTGTGGAGGGCGACTGTTTTCACAAATATGACCGTGCTGAATTCAAGGTCGCTGCTCAGGAATATGAAAGGCAGGGCAAACGCCTTAGTCATTTTTCGCCCGATGCCAATTTGTTTGATAAACTTGAACAGTTATTTCTGGAGTATGGCCAAAAAGGCTCAGGTCTTGCCAGGAAATACCTGCATGATTCAGAAGAAGCAGAGACATACGGTCAGAAAC
>CAZQZF010000108.1:0-7236 GCA_964597745.1 uncultured Zetaproteobacteria bacterium | reverse complement strand
ACGTAGGAACTTGATAATCCTGATAAACATCCTTCCGGGGATCGAAACTGCCAACTTCAATACCATAAAACTCCGTAAACCAGATAATGGCTTGGGCATCAACCGTAACCCTGTAAGGAAAACTGCCAATTGTTGGAATATCATATTCCTTGAATGACCGCGATACAGGATCGAAAACACCAAGCTGGTTGGCATCCAGTTCGGTAAACCATACTTTCCCCTGATTGCTGATCGTAATGTCCCCTGGAAGGCTGCTCCGAGTGGGAATATCATATTCGGAGAAGGTGCTTTTGGCGGACTGAAACTGACCGATTCTATTTAGATTCGACTCGATAAACCAGACGGCATCCGATTGATCAACTGCGATCCTGGTCGGAACAGTGAATTTAGTCGTCACTTCAAAGGACGTGAATGCCCCGCCTCCCCATGCGGGAGAGCATAGGAAACTACTGAGGATCGCAAAAAAAACGAGGGCTATTTTCACTTTATCATCCTGTGGTCCCAGTTTACCAGACTGTTCCTTTTTTTAAACATCTGGACGGAAAATGTCCGTAACACTATTCTTTTAACATGAACGATTCATGAATCGCCGTGATGGTTGATTCGGGGCATCCATGCTCTTTACCCTTCGGGCGCGCTTCGTGTGTCCACAATTGCGCGGGATAGCACAATTGCACGAGCTTTTGCCCTTGGGTGGCGTACATGGATGTACATCAGGAAACGACAGTATTTATGAATAGTTCAGATTAGGAGGAAAGATCCATGCGCGTGGAGAGATTCCAGGAATCCGGACTGACAGACCGCGATGCTCTGGTTATCGTGGACGTACAGAATGATTTTCTTCCCGGCGGAGCGCTTGCCGTCCCGCTGGGGAATGAGATTATTCCCGTGCTTAATGAATATCTGCATCTCTTTGCCGAGAAGAACCTACCTATCTTCGCCACCAGGGACTGGCATCCGGAGAATCATTGCTCGTTCCAGGATCAGGGAGGCCCCTGGCCTCCACACTGCCTGGCCAAAACCACCGGGGCCGGATTTGCTCCTGGTCTCGAACTGCCTGCCTCGATAAAGGTCATCTCCAAGGCTACATCTCCAGGTAAAGATGCCTATTCAGGGTTTCAGGGGACGAACCTTCACCCTCAGTTGCGAAGCCTTGGAGTAAAACGGATCTTTACCGGCGGGCTGGCCACCGATTACTGCGTGCTCAATACCGTAAAGGACGCCTTGCGGCTTGGCTACAGGGTGAACCTGCTGCTGGATACTATTCGGGCGGTAAATATCAAAGCTGGAGACGGAGACAGGGCTATTGCCAGCATGGTAGACCTCGGGGCTATCCCGACAAGCCAACAAAAATGGCCACGCCGCTACGGCTGGAATTAGTGTTAACAGGCCCAATGCAACTACCACCCACGAGCGCCCTGCTCACTGATCTGTATCAGCTCACCATGATGCAGGGCTATTTCAGACAGCAAATGAACGAAACCGCGGTATTTGAATTCTTCGTTCGCAAGCTTCCCCGCAGGCGTAACTTCCTCGTGGCGGCAGGCCTTGAACAGGTTATCCAGTACGTGCAAGGTCTGAAATTCAGCATGGAAGAGTTGGAGTGGTTGAGGAGCTGCGGCTATTTTGAATCCGATTTTGTGGATAGTCTCAATGGATTCCGTTTTACCGGCGATATTCATGCCATGCCCGAAGGCACGATTTTCTTTCCCAATGAGCCGATCCTGCGTATCACCGCCCCGTTGCCGCAGGCGCAGCTGATCGAGACCAGGGTCATCAACATCCTGCATTATCAAACCCTGATAGCCAGCAAGGCGGCCCGCATGAAGCTGGCAGCCCCGGACAGACTTCTGGTGGATTTTGGCCTGAGACGCGCTCATGGCGCCGACAGCGGCCTGCTTGCCGCCAGGGCCAGCTTCCTGGCCGGTTTTTCCGGGACATCGACCCTTCTGGCTGGACCGGAATTTGATGTGCCGGTTTATGGAACCATGGCCCACTCCTTCGTACAGGCCCATGCCGGCGAAATGGAAGCCTTCAGACACTTTGCCGGCTCACAACCTGATCACATCGTATTGTTAATCGACACCTATGATACCGAGAGGGCGGCGGAAAAGATTGTCGGGCTCGCCCCGGAGCTTCAAAAGAATGGCCTGGTCATTCAGGCCGTTCGTCTGGACAGCGGCGATCTTGCCATACACGCCGGCAGGGTGCGTAAAATTCTCGATGCAGGCAACCTTGGAGATGTAAAAATTTTTGCCAGCGGGAATCTTGATGAGTATGCGTTATCCGAACTTCTTGAGAAACAGGCCCCTATCGACGGATTCGGCATTGGCACCCGCCTGGCTACCTCCAGCGACGCTCCCTATCTTGACTGCGCCTACAAATTGCAGGAATACGCCGGCATTGCCAGGCGGAAACATTCGGAAGGCAAAGCCACCTGGCCGGGCCGTAAGCAGGTTTACCGGCGATATGACAAAGAGGGTATCATGGCTGGAGACATACTAACCATCGAAGGCGACCGGCAGGAGGGTGAGATGCTGATAAGACCTTTCATGCAACAAGGTGAACTCATCGCTCCCTGTCCCCGGCTTACGGCATCGCGGGATTACGCCGCCCGGCAATTGATGCGGCTGCCGGCCGGACTTACCCGTTTGGACACACAATCATCTTATCCTGTCACTGTTTCCAGGGAATTGCGGCGGATTGCCAATAAAACGGATGAATTCATAAGCCGGCAACGTAACCCGGACTATTCATGAATCGCCGCGAAGATTGCGCAGAAACTTTGTTTGCAACGGATTCCGAGGAGGAAGTGCGTAGCAGTGCACACGGGCGACCGACGAGGGATTCGGTGCGAACAAAGGAACAAGCAAGGGCGCGGCAGTATTTATGAATAGTCCGGGGTAAGTTCTGATTTTATAGACTGGAGTCAAGGATGACAACACAGAAACATCCAAAAGAGATCTGTCTGGCCTTCCTGCGAGAACTGTTTCACGATTACCAGCCATGTGACCTTGCCGTCCGCTTCTGGGATGGCAGTAGCTGGCTGCCTGATCAGGACCATGAACCGCGTCTTACACTCTATCTGAATCATCCTGAATCCGTTCATGCCATGTTCTGGCCGCCAACGGAGCTGAATCTGGCTGAAGGCTATATCTTCGGGGAATTCGACCTGGAGGGTGATATTGAGGCCAGCCACAATGCCCTTGATTACCTGAAATCCATTTATAAAGAACCCGGCCAACTGCTGCATCTTAGCCGAATGTTGTTGCAATTGCCGAAACCAAAGCGAAACCCGGCCGGGCGCAGTCAGATCAGATTCAGTGGCCAGAGGCATTCCGTGGCTCGCGATCAACAGGTCATCCGCTATCACTACAACCTGCCCAGTAAGTTCTACGGCCTATGGCTGGATCCGGCGATGATCTATTCCTGCGCCTATTTCCATACGGATGAGGACGACCTGGAAACGGCCCAGACGCAAAAACTGGATTATGTCTGCCGGAAACTGCGACTGAAGAAAGGTGAACGCATACTGGACATCGGTTGCGGCTGGGGAGGGCTGATTATCTATGCGGCAAAACATTTCGGCATTAATGCCCCGGGCATCACCCTGAGCGACAAGCAGGCAAAACTGGCGCGGGAGCGCATCCGGGCGGCGGGGCTGGCCGATCGTTGCAGTATCGCCATCCGCGATTATCGCGATATAGACGAACCCGAAGCATTCGATAAACTGGTCAGCATTGGCATGTTCGAGCATGTCGGCGAATCCCAGTTACCCACCTATTTCCAGCAGGCATGGAAGCTGCTCAAACCCGGCGGGGCGTTCCTCAATCACGGAATTGCCAGAACGGTGAAGGATCCGGTGAAAAAGGTTTCTCCCTTCATTGACCGTTATGTCTTTCCAGACGGCGAACTCTCCCTGATCAGCGACACCCACAATCAGGCTGAAGCGACAGGCTTTGAGATTCGTGATGTTGAAAGCCTGCGCGAACATTACACACTCACCCTGCGCCACTGGATCCGGCGTCTGGAAAACCACCACGATGAGGCGGTGCGCATCACCAATGAAGCCACCTATCGGGCCTGGCGCCTGTATATGGCCGGCAGCGCCCATCGTTTTTCTACAGGATACCTCAATGTGTATCAGTGCCTGTTCATCAAGCAAACACCCTCAGGCCAGAGTCTTTTACCACTTACCAGGCGAGACTGGTACGAGAGCTAGCCCGCTAAAGCTTATCCGCTTCGGAGGCGAGATAGGATGCCACGCCTTCCGGTGATGCCTGCATGGCCGTCTTTCCCTTGTTCCAGCCTGCCGGACAGACTTCTCCATGGGCCTCGTGGTATTGCAAGGCATCCACCATGCGCAGCATCTCATCAATATTGCGGCCCAGAGGAAGGTCGTTCACCACCTGATGGCGCACGTTCCCTTCTTTGTCGATCAGGAAAGAACCACGCAGAGCAACTTCGCCACCCAGCATATGCTGAACCTCGCCTCCATCATCAACAAAGCATTCGCAACCGAGCAACACATCGTAATCGGCGGCAATCCGCTTGCTCAGGTCCGACACCAGCGGGTAGTGAATATTGCCAATACCGCCTTGATCAACGGGCGTATTCTTCCAGGCTAGATGGGTAAAATGGGAATCCACTGAAGCGCCGATAACCTGGACGCCGCGGTCTTCAAATTCCTTCAGGCGATGGTCAAAGGCAATAATTTCCGAGGGACAGACAAAGGTAAAATCGAGAGGGTAGAAGAACAGGACTACGTATTTTCCCTTGTAATCCGAAAGCTTGAAATCCTCTTTAAAACTGTTGTCCGGCATCACTGCCGTTGCTGTAAAATCTGGTGCAGTTTGTCCTACCAATACACTCATACTTGCTCCTTTGTTCGGGTTTGATACCTGCGATCTTAGCCGCCTTATTCAAATTGCAGGCTAGCATCATGAAAATGGATTGCCACCCCAAAACATTTATGGTCAAGAACAGTTCCACATCAAGACCATCACCCCCGATCAGAAGCGCTTTGTCAAATCCGGCAGGCACGGTGAATTTGTTCTCATTCACTCGGGAAAACACTATCATTGCACAATGTGGTCTCATATGCATTGCGGGTTCACCGTCCACCAGTTCCCTGCCCTGCAGGATAATTACATTTATCTGATCGACCGGCCTAATGATGATGTGCTGATAGCCGTCGATCCCGCGGTCTCAAAGCCTGTAATAACCTTCTGCACCCGGCACAACCGAAAGCTCAGTCACATCCTGAATACTCATCATCACCGGGACCATGTTGGCGGCAATCGGGAATTAAAGGCCCGATATGGTTGTTCTATCATTGGCCCGATTTACGATGCGGAACGTATTCCTGGCATAGACATCATGGCCAGTGAAGAAGGACTCATCCGGATCGGTGGTCTGCAAATCAGAATTCTGTTTGTACCCGGCCATACCAGAGGACACATTGCCGGCCTGGTTGAGGATGCCCTGTTTTGTGGTGATACGCTGTTTGGGGCCGGCTGCGGAAGATTGTTTGAAGGTAGTCCGGAACAGATGTGGAACAGTTTGAATAAGATTGTGAAGCTGCCTGAAAATACAAGATTTTATTGTGCTCACGAATACACGATAAACAACCTGAAGTTTTCTCTGATGATCGACCCTGACAACAGGAATCTTCAAAAAAGGATGGTTAAATCCACTATGTTGCAACAGCAGGGGAAACCCACAATACCGGGAACTCTGGCTGAGGAGCTGGCTACCAACCCCTTCCTGCGTCCGCTCGACGCGAAATTCCGGCGCTGGTATGCGACCAAACATGGTCTGCCGAATGATCCGGTACGGATCTTTGCTCATATACGGGCGGCAAGAGATATCTGGTAGAGTTACTGTTCGGGAGAAACGGTAAGTTCCTTCATAATTACAGGATTCGGAGAGTCCAGGAGCGAATCAGCATCAATCTCAATGTTGTGGAAACCCCCTCGAAGAAAAAACATAAGCTTCTCTCCCGGTTGCAAATCCTCGATGATTAACGTATTTCCACTCTCATCACCCAGACTTGACGCCGCCGAGCAACACAGGGCAATCCCCACGCTACCGCTTTCAGGGATGCCCTTGCGACTTATTCGTTGGATCGAAGACTCCTTAAGGGTCAAATACCTGTTGTGGGAGGTGTCACGAATGCGGACCCATAGATCCCGGCGTTTGGGCTTTTCCGCCTCAGGAGGCACTGTACCATGCATTAGAAACTGCGTAATGAAATCAAACTCATCCATGCGTTTGGGCAAGGTATGATGATTCCCCTCTATAACCACATTGTGTTGCCCATTCAGGTAGGCGGAATGTTCTCCGACAATCACATCGGATTTAATCAGGGATGTGTCCTTGACATACACATTCAGCACCTCCAGTGGTTTCAACTCTTCCGCCTCTGCCTCATTGAGTTGCCAGAGGAACCGGCTTCCAGGCCGCATCTCTTCCGCCTGCAGATTTCCAAGCGGGCTCACATCCGCAATTCCGGACAGAAATTTAGCGGCATTGGTTCCAAAATGAGGCGTAGAAAGGAACACGATACGCCGGATTCGTTCATTCGGATGGTGTAATAAATATTCCCGGATCAGTAGCCCGCCCATACTGTGGGCCACCACATCTACCTTCCTGAAGTTGACAAGAAAATGTTCAAGTTCCTCTTCGAGAATTTCCAACGGTGGAAACCTCTCTCCCAGTACGCCGCTACGATAGGTAAAGAAATAGATGTCGCGGCCAAGTCTTCCTTCCATTGCCTTGAGCACCCGGGCTGAAGGCCAGCTAAACTCGCTGCCATTCCAGCCATGGATAAGAATAATCGGGATGGCATCGGGGTAATCCGTCTGCACCAACTGGTCAATGTTATTCCATTCATTCCAGAGATCGGCCGTAACCTCTACGCTGGTCTTGGCGCAACCCGAAACCATGAAGAGCATTGCAACAAACAATGACCTGGCTAACGTATTCATATGCAAGCGGTCTCCAAAAGAATAATCCTCTTACCCCCTCCCCTCATCAATGACTTGGGAAGAAATCTGATCCGGGCTATCCTGCAGCGATGAAATATACGCCGGTTCCCGATTATCACATGCATACTCCCCGTTGCAAGCATGCCATTGGATCAGTGCGAGAATATGCCCTTGCAGCCATGAAACTGGGATTAAAGGAGATCGGTCTGTCCGATCATGCCCCCATGCCCGCCGGGTTTGATCATTC
>CAZQZF010000107.1:0-7284 GCA_964597745.1 uncultured Zetaproteobacteria bacterium | reverse complement strand
GTTTCACACGCTATACGGCCGTGGCCGGCATCCCCGAGCTGAGGCAGGCCATAGCCGAAAAATTCCGCCGTTATAATGAGCTGGAATACGAGGTCGGGGATATCCTCGTATCAACGGGTGTAAAACAGTGTATCTACAATATGCTGCAGGCCATGATTAATCCGGGAGATGAGGTTATTATTCCGGCTCCCTACTGGGTATCCTATCCCGATATGGCGCTGCTTGCCGAGGGAGGTCCGGTAATTATAGATACGGCTTCCGAAAACAGGTTTAAACTGACTGCTGAACAACTGGAAGCGGCTATTACTGACAAGACCCGTCTTATCTTTCTTAACTCTCCATCCAATCCAACGGGTTTGACCTATTCGGCGGGCGATCTGAGCGTGCTTGGTCAGGTGGTTCGCGCCCATCCCGACGTGGCCGTAGCGACTGATGACATGTATGAAAAAATCCTGTTTGACGACGCCTCTTTCGCGACCTTCGCCCAGATCAACCCGGATCTGAAGGAGCGAACGATCACGATCAATGGCGTCTCCAAGGCCTATTGTATGACTGGCTGGCGTATCGGCTTCTGCGCCGGTCCCACTCATCTAATCAAGGCCATGACCAAGATTCAGGGTCAGAGCACATCCAATCCAAACGCCATCGCTCAAAAGGCGGCGCTGGCGGCCCTGACCGGTCCCACGGATGAACTGGATGAGATGGTGCGAACCTATGAATCCCGCCGCGAATGGCTGGTGGAGGCAATTAACGCCATTCCCGGTATGCACTGTATCAAGCCGGACGGAGCATTTTACGTCTTTCCGTCCATTACAGCCTGGATTGGCCGTAAAACAGCGGATGGCAGGGACCTGAACGATGATGTGATGGTATGTGAATGGCTGCTGGAAAAGGCTGGAGTGGCCCTTGTGCCCGGTACCGCCTTTGGCTCACCGGGGCATGTACGCATCTCTTACGCCGTCAGCCAGGATACATTGGAAGATGCGGTCAATCGCATTGGACAAATGGCTTTGACGCTGCGATAAGCTTTCTCGATAGCGCGGATTGTGCTATGTAGTTGCCTGTTTCGCGTGTGATCGGGCGCTGCGCTGCCCACGGCGGAACATGCTTATCATGAGCAAAAGGGATCCTGAAAAAACGACCAACTGCATCGCGTTCGGTTGTTCTTCATAGCCAATCATGGCATGCAGAAGCTCTCCAAATACACTGGATTGCGGCAACCAACTGGAGCTGTCCCATACCGTATCAATCAAAGGCGGTAACAGATCGATCATTACGAGATTGGATGCCGCCTGCGAGGCCATACCCGCGGCAAGGAGCATCATGAACCAGGCGATGGTCTGAAACAGATAGCGCATGGGGATACGAACCAGCCCGCTAAAGACCACCAGACCGGTGCTTGCCCCCAGAATCAACCCCAGAAGCCCTCCAAGGATCATGCCATACGCATCCTGTCCCCCTTGTGAAGCGCCGGCGAGAAACAACACCGCTTCTCCTCCTTCTCTGATCACAGCAGCAAATGCGGCCATGGCAAGCGCCATCTTGGGAAGATCTCCGTCAGCGACACATTCCCCTACCCTCCTCATTTTACTGGCCGCCTTGCGGCCATGTTGACTCATCCAGATCACTGTCCAGGCAATTGTTAAAGAGGCCAATCCAAGCAGGCAGGCATTGAACAGAAATTCACCATCTCCGTTTACCGCACCTTCAAGTTCTTCCATAAACCATGCCACCAGTCCGGCGCCCAGAAACCCAGCCAGGGCGCCCGCCGCAATATAGCGGCGTGACTTTGGGCACGCATTCGTTGCGGCCAGAAGCACGCCCAGCACCAGTGACATTTCCAGCACTTCCCGGAATATAATAATCATGGCGGATGTCAATTGGGTCTCCTCACTGAAAGTTTATGCTCAGACATGGTGGGCGCATTTGGCGCAAAGACCAAAAATAATGAGCTGATGACCGGTCATGGTAAACTTCCTTCCGGAAACCACCTGTTGTTGCAAAGCTTCTATTGCCGGGTTGGCGAATTCATCGATGGATCCACACTCAACGCAAACGAGATGGTCGTGGTGCTGTTTATCGGCGCGCTCATAGCGCTTTTTATTCTTGAGCTGTATGCTGTGAACCAGCCCCGCTTCATCCAGAGCGGACAGGCCCCGATAAACCGTTGCAATACCAATAGAAATTCCTGATTTTATCAGCTCGTAGGATAGTTCTTCAGCATCCCAGTGCCGATTGGAGCCATTAATCAGTTCAAGTATGGCCTTCCGTTGGGCGGTTAATTTTTTCATAACTGTGAATGATAGTCACTATCATTTCAAAAAACAAGAGGCCTTGCCTAAGGGTCAATTCTTTTTCCCTGATTCTGATTTTACAGACTTTGGTGTATCTTCCCGATGAATACTGACCTCGGCAGGCGCCTCAATACCTATCCTGACCTGCATTCCTTTTACCGCCAGCACTCTCACCCGGATATTTTCTCCTATGGCAATCGTCTCGCCAGTCTTCCTAGTCAAAATTAGCATAGATAGCCATATTTTGCTGCGATTCCATTCAGACGGCAACTGTTGATTAATGATTGTGACGAAGCGGGCTGACGGGTATGGTAATGCTTATGATATATTTCCGAACAACTTCTTGTCGTAACCATTTGTTCTATAAGATATATCTTGGCGTTCCTCAGTTTTACCATACGTAGGAGTTAATGGGGGCATAAATGACTGATTGCCTGTTTTGCAAAATGGTTAGCGGAGATATACCCGTAAACAGGGTATACGAGGACGATGATGTACTCGCCTTTCATGATATTCATCCCAAGGCGCCGATACATGTCCTCGTCATTCCCAAACAGCATCTAGCCAGTCTTGCCGATGCCAGGGCCGAAGACCGGCCAATGCTTGGCATCTTGATGGATCAGACACGTCTTGTGGCCGAAAAGATCGGCCTGGCTGAAAGAGGCTACCGCACCATCATCAATGTTGGCCAGGATGGCGGCCAGGAGGTTTTTCACCTGCACATCCACATCCTGGGCGGGAAGCATCTGCCCTTTTAGCTTGGACTATTCACATGTCTTTCCTCTGTGGTGCTCTGCGTCTCCTGTGATGAAAAGGAGCTCCTAGTGCCCAGAAAGCGAGCTAAATCTTCCCTGAAGACCATTGAAACCGGCCTGGGATCCGTGCTTGGCAAAAGACAGTTATCCGCGCTGACGACGATGGGACGGTTGCGGCGGCTCTGGCCTGAGATTGTCGGCCCGATGCTGGCATCACATTCCGAACCTTCCAGCATGGAACGCGGCAATCTGCTGGTAGACGTGGATCATCCGGCCATGGCCCAACAGATCCATTTTCTTGAATCGAAGATCCTGGCTGCCTGCATAAAGCGATTCCATATCCACACAGTGAGACGAATTCGGACCCAATTCAGGAACGGAGCCGGAATCAGCATACCGCAATCCCCTCCGATAAAACGGCTAAAGGCGTCGTTGGGCGAAAAGAAACGTATCGCACGTATGTTGAGAAGCATACAGAATCCGGAGCTGAAGCGAGCCCTGTATACCGCACGTATCGCCCAGATTGAATTGGGGCATTCAGAAACCTAGCCTGCACTATTCATAAATACAGCCGCGCCCTCGCTTGTTCCTTTGTTCGCAACGAATCCCTCGTCGGTCGTCCGTATGCACGGCTACGCACTCCTTCCTCGGAATCCGTTGCGAACAAAGGTCCGGCGCGATCATCACGACGATTCATGAATAGTGCAGGCTAGCCGAAACCACGCACCAAAGGCACCAAGGCACAAAGAGAAAATCTTTTTATCTTGTGTTTATCTGTGTTGATCTGCGTTAATCCGCGTCTGAAATTCCTCGCCCGTCTGGCGAGAAACAGTCATTCCACCAGTCAGGAAGGGGCGCCCGGATATCAAGATCGCACTCCTTTACCGGATGGGTAAAGCGCAGGCGCCAGGCATGCAGGGCCATTGATTTTACTCCCATGTCCCGAAATAGTTTTCCCACCTCACGACTACCGTATTTGTTGTCGCCCAGAATGGCATGACCTTCATGCTGTAACTGCACCCTAAGTTGATGGGTTCTGCCACTAATCGGCATCAAGGCCAGCAGGGAAAATTGCAGGCCAGATTGATTGCCATGCAGAATAACCTGATAATCCGTAATCGCTTCCTGTCCGTCTTCATGATGAACAACCATGCGTTCACCGCCCCGCACCATGCCTTTGCGAAGAAACGAACGCAGGCGGCCGGCATGCGGAAAGGGGTAGCCCTCAATCCAGGCAAGATAGGTCTTCCTGATTCTGCCAGCACGGAAACCCGCAGCCAGCTCGCGCAGCACAGGCAGGTTTTTGGACAAAAGCAGGCAACCGCTGGTATCACGATCCAGACGATGTGCCAATCGCAATTCCGCCAGTCCTCGTATTTCACGCAATTGCTCAATGATCCCGGCCCCGTATCCACTACCCGCATGAACAACAGTTCCCGCCGGTTTGTTGATAACAAGGATATGCTCATCTTCATACAAAATGGCCGTGGAAAATTCCCGGGGGATTCTTTTGCGCTTTTCAGTGGAATCAGGGCTTCTTTCAGAACGCAGGCTTGCCGGCAGATAGATGCTATCACCCAGGTTTAATCTCTGGCTGGCCCTGGCCCGCTTTCTGTTGACACGCACATTGCCACGCCGGATCAGGCGCATCACCAATCCGCGTCTTCCCTGACCAACATGTCTGATGATAACTCGATCCAGACGGCTTCCCGCCTCGGATTCATCAATAACCAGCCGGCATTCATTTGCATCTGATCTTGTCAACAGTCCCCTCCAGCGTTAGTCTGCAAGCTAACAGTTAGCTCCGTAGTTTGGATTTGTATCGATGAAGCCGCCAAAGGCTACAACAAGATTCAGATGCGATCTTGTTCAATCGTTTTGATTTGTGTTCGCCATGACTACGTCGAGCAATTTAAAAAATTGTACTGCTTTGAGCGCACTTCAATCGGTGGCCGCCTTGATTCGGCCGGAAGAAAGTGCCTGACAGATTGATGTTTCGCCCGCTTCTGGCGTGGCTTCATGCGTGCCATGATATGGTGCTTGCTCTGGCAGTGGACGGGATAAAGCGTGAAGACAAAAGTCATGCTAATCAATGCGTTGCATGAAGAGCAATGCCGTGTCGCAATCGTAGAAAACGGTAAGCTTCAAGAACTGGATATTGAATCCGCGATAAAGGCCCAGGCCAAAAGCAACATCTATAAAGGAACCATTACCAAGGTTGAGCCGAGTCTGCAGGCTGCATTCGTGGAATATGGCGCTTCCAGACAGGGCTTTCTACCCATCAATGAAATTCATTCAGATTACTGGAAGGAAGGAAGCCCCAAGGAAACCGATCCGCGCAAGGTGAATATCCAGGATGTCGTTGAACGTAAACAAACGATATTGCTTCAGGTTGTAAAAGAGGAACGCGGCACCAAGGGTGCGGCAATAAGTACATATATTTCCCTGGCGGGCCGCTACCTGGTCCTTAATCCAAATGACCCAAGGGGCGGTATATCCCGCAAGCTAAGCGAAAAAGACCGGCGGGCCATGAAGCAACTCCTAGCTAAACTGGAAGTGCCTGATAATATGGGACTTATCGTCCGTACTGCCGGTAAGGATCAAACCCTGGAGGCCCTGCAACGCGACTTCTCATTCTTGTGCAGACTCTGGGATGAGATCCGAATCAAGGCAGAAGGCGCTCCCATTCCATCTCTAATTTATGTCGATGGCGACCTCGCCACACGCGCCATCCGGGATCATTTTACAATGGATATCAGTGAAGTATGGGTGGATGACCACGAGCTTTATCAACGGACCAAGCAATTTGTGCATGCCGTTCTTCCCGGCAATGAAAAGCGTGTCAAGTTTTACAGGGGTAAAAAACCTTTGTTCCGTCACTACGGAATTGAGGCTCAGTGCGAAGAAATTCATGAGCGGCAAATTCGTCTTCCCGCCGGTGGTTCTATTGTTTTCGATACGACGGAGGCATTGACCTCCATTGACGTCAACTCATCCAGATCAACTGGTGAAAAGAATATCGATGACACCGCCCTGGCCACCAATCTTGAGGCGGCCAAGGAAATTGCCAGGCAATTGCGCATCAGGGATATTGGCGGGCTTATTGTCATTGATTTTATTGATATGGCCTCCCGCAAACACGGTCAACAGGTTGAAGAGCAGTTGCGTGAATATTGCAAACCGGATAAAGCGCGTATTCAGATCACGCGCATATCACGCTTTGGCCTGCTTGAGATGTCCAGACAGCGATTGCATATGTCGATACGCGAAACGACTACAAAGGTTTGTCCACGCTGTCAGGGGCGTGGCCGCGTGCGCAATATCGAATCCATGGCCCTGCAGATGCTTACTCGAATGGAAGATTATGCGGACGCCGGCAAAAAACCGATTTTACTCGTTCAGGTTCCAACGGAAACCGGCGAGTACCTTATGAACAACAAACGCTCGCATATCGCCCGCATTGAATCCCTGTATGACATTCAAATCAACCTTCAGGTCCGGCCTGAACTGGTCATTCCCCATTTTCGGATTGAGCGTCAATGGATGGATGGAAATCAGCAACGCGTCGAGGTTCTGGAAGATACATCAAAAAGCCTGAGACCGGTCAAGACTGGCCGCCGCCTGAAGGCGATAAAGCCGATTGTCTCCATGCCATCGGTTAAAACAAGCCAATCATCCGAGCCTCATGGCGTCGGAGCTCTTCTGGGAAAACTTTGGAAAACGCTAGCGGGCAGGAAAAAACCGGAAGCAGCGCCGGTTGAGCCGGTCGAAGCACAAACCGTTATTGAGAAACCGAAACCACGCAGACGTAGCAACCGTTCCAGAAGGCCTCGGAACAGACCTTCCGCGACCAGAGTTAGCCAGCCTCCAAAAGAGAATAAACAGGAGGCGGTAAAGGGGAAAAAGGGCTCTGAAACAGTGAAGGATCAATCCAGACGAACCAAGCCACAAGAACAACCGGAACGGGAGCAACGGCAGCGCCGCCGCCGGCGCCCGCGCCGGCGCCCGCGGCCTGTTTCAGAGGGTGAGGTAAAACCGGTTCAAACAGATGATAAGCAAACTCAACAAGCCGCTACATCCGGAGGGCACTAACCCGCATATTGCATGAAGGCGGACATATGATGGATAATATATTGATTCATACCAATGACTTGCATGGATCTCAGCCGCTTTTTTCACAGTTACAGTTTGTCCTATTCGGTTTCAGGCCCGATCTGGCTTTGCATACTGCCCGA
>CAZQZF010000106.1:0-7308 GCA_964597745.1 uncultured Zetaproteobacteria bacterium | reverse complement strand
AACCAGCCGATAGGTAAATTTTACGTCCGGGTTCTTGAATGTGGCAACAAAATCAACCGTGTCCTTGGGTCTGGCGCCATCAATAGCCGTTGCATCCACCAGATTCATTTTGAGGCTGCCGACGCCAATGGCCCGCCAGTCCGAGAACGGCGTAGCATGATCCACGAACGTATACTTCCCGCCTTCGGATCGCCGCCAACTGGGTTGCATGCCAATCAGCGGAAACGGCGCCTGCTCAAAACCAACGGGATGGGCCGGGTTGCCGAAGACGGCCGGGTCCACAAAACGGGGGCCGGGCAGCACCCAGCGGGTACTGGTGTTCTTCTTCGTCAAACCCACCCTCAACGGTCCGCCAAGCAGATCAGGCGGATTTGCAACCCTTGCATGGCCCATGGTATAGGCATATAGACCGATGTGGGGCAGACCCTTGTCCATGCCCGGCATAAATGATGAATGACTCTTTACAACCGCATGGACCGGATACTTTCCTCTATTGATGCGGGCGCCGCCTGCCGTCGAGTAAGCGGCCTTTGATCGACCACTTCCAGCTACGTTTGTGACGCCGCCGGAACGTGTAAAAGTCAGGTTGCCAGGTCCGGCCGAGAAATCGATTCCCTTGGTCGTGTCTGCCTTCAGATCCATTTTAACGCCATGATCATTATGCACCGAGAGCGTGACGCCGCCGACAATGACACTGATGGATCCCCGAATCACCGAGTATTTGCCGGCGATATCGTCAATAGAGCGAGCCCCGGATACCGTACCATCCGCATGAAAGGTGGAAAACCCGGCGCCCAGCAGCTGAAAACCGGAGACGTCATAATGCGCCGTTTGACCGCCTAATTGAACTGTTGCGGTACCGGAATGGTAACCGATACCAATACCAACATAGCTCAGGTCCAGAGATACCTTGCCCTGGGCCGCAAAAACTACAGCCGGTTGCCAGATCAAAGCCAGTAGTGACAATAAGAGAGCCTGGCGCCAATAAGGCTCCATATATGCCCATAAGCGGGGCAATCCGATGATCTGAGATTCCTTTTGCATGATATCCTCCTGAACCATCGCGGAAAAATCTCCGAATGGCATTTACGTCTGATACTCACCATCAAACGTTTGGAGTTTGGACGATTTCAAGGAAAGGATTCTTACAGAAGAGCCAATTGCAAAACCCATGAGCGGCGATTGGCTCAGAAGTTTACATACGGGTTACATGCATACCTAGATCCTGCAAGTGATCGTGCGTGCAGAGTGTAAGATATTGGTTTAGCTGGCGTATTGAAAAAACACGTTGTCACCTTATTGGTGATGAGTGTTTTTTCAATAGTCCAGATGAATCAAGAGCTTGTGCTATGTATGTGCGATCACTTGCAGGATCTAGGTATATATTTTTTTGCTTCGATGTGAGCCGAAACGACGTAATCCTCCACCCTCCTGCCAGGCGCCCATTCGCGGATGAACTCGCGAGATTCTTCCTTGGGTTCAATCAGAACATCGGTAAACCCGGCCTGCTGAATGATTGCCTCCAGGTCTTCAAGTTGAGAGGCCCCAGCCATGCAGCCGGAATAAAGTGCCGGATCGTTTCGCATATCTTCAGGTAATTCAGCCGTAGCGACAACGTCGGAAATCGCCAGACGTCCACCCGGTTTCAGAACACGAAACGCATCACGAAACACCTGAGACTTATTGGGTGAAAGGTTGATCACACAGTTGGAAATAATGACATCAACAGTGCAATCAGCCACGGGCAGATGTTCGATTTCACCCAAACGAAATTCGGTATTGTCAAACTTGCCCTTTTCAGCATTGGCCCTCGCCTTGCTCACCATGGCCGGCGTCATATCCACACCGATGACCCGGCCTGTATTACCGACTTCCAGCGAGGCCAGAAACGCGTCAACACCGCCGCCACTTCCAAGATCAAGCACGGTTTCACCCTTCTTTAATCCTGCTAAGGCACGGGGGTTACCGCACCCAAGCCCCATATCAGAACCCTTGGGGACGCTATCCAGTTCGCCTTCGGAATAGCCCAGACGAGTGGAGATCAGCGTATTGATGATAGTATCATCGGAAACGCCGCAACAACTGCTACTCGCACCACAACAGGAACCATTATTGTCTGCCTCCGCTACCCTGGCATAGGTCTCCCGTACTTTCTGGCGAATATCATCGGCTTGTGTCTGATTCATATTATTCCTCGAATTTATTTTAATTAGTGTCAACAGCCCCTGCTTCAACGGTCGAGTCAGGTCTGCAGCGATCCGCCGCAACTTGAACCCTGGCCAGCGGTACAGCCGTAGCAGTGATTCATAACGGCAACAGGATTTCCATCAAGGTCCCTGCCGATCAAATCGCGCAGGTGCCATCGCGGCTTTGCGTCGATACGCAGCGGCAAACCCAGCATTTGATTAAAATCGCAATCGTACACATACCCCCGCCAATCCACACTGATCAGATTTCTACACATGACACTTTCCAGGTTCTCTTCCCTGTAGGCGCCCTTGAGCAAAAGCATGTACTCATTAAATTTCCCTTTTGAGATCAGCATGCTACCGAAGCGCTGAATCGGCATGTTGGTAATGGTAAACAGATCGTTAAAGACAATCCCGTACCGGCCCAGAAGCTCTTTTTTGTAGGTCTCCCGCAGAACCGCCTGCGGCGGGGGCAGACTTGGGCCGAGAGGATTGTATACCAGGTTCATGATCAGGCCCGAACCCTCACGTCCATAACCCAATGTATTAAGCCGCCTGAGCACTCGAATGCTTCTTTCAAATACGCCCATGCCTCGCTGGGCATTGACATTCTTCTCAAGATAGCAAGGCATGGAAGCAATAATCTCAACATTATTCTCGGCGAGAAAAACAGGCATATCCTCATAACCGCCCTCTTCCAGGATGGTCAGGTTACAGCGGTCAATGACGTGAACGCCGAGCGCCCTGGCCTGCCTGACCAGATGACGAAAATGCGGATTCATCTCTGGCGCTCCGCCGGTTAAATCAAGGGTTTGGATCTTTTGCGCCGTCAGATAGTCGAGCACCGTCCGCACCGTGGCTTCTTCCATGACCTCTTTGCGGCGCGGACCTGCATTGACATGGCAATGTTCACAGGTTTGGTTACACAAATAGCCCAGATTCACCTGTAGCGTCTCGAGTTTTTCTCGCTGAACAGGAGGAAAATCAGTTACTTCCAACAATGGCAAGGTGGCATACATGCACAATTCCTCGATTAAGGTTTCGCGAAATAATACGTCGGGTCAAAATAAATTTCATTACAATTCGATTGATGCCAACAGCAAAGCACTTGCGATATTACCTCGGCATCGTACCATCAGTGACATCAAAATCGATACAGGGGTATGGCGTTCGATTGCGGTCGCTTATGCTCAACAGGAGGATAGCATGGATGCCGAGAAAGTTATTTTGGCGGTCAGGGAAGGACGCAGTCTGACAGGACAGAATCTGGCCGGCCTTGACCTTTCAGGCCGGAACCTGAAAAACGCACAACTACAGGACGCCAATATGTCTGACTGCAATCTACGCAAGGCGGATCTGCGCGGTTCGAATCTGTCCAATGTTAATTTTTTCAATGCCGACCTGCGCGGCGCCAAATTACGCGGCGCCAACCTCACAGGCTCAAACCGCATGCAGGCCAAGATCCTTAAATGGGGACTGAAGGGCGCATATATCGCCGGTCCGACGGCCTATGCGGATTGATACCCCTGAGATGACCGCACACCCACAATCCCTGCCCGGCGCCTCCCCGCTCCACATGGGCAGGTCATTTCCCAACGGAAGCGAATGGTGCAATCCATCCCGGCAGGAAGGCCAATGAACAAACGCATACTGATTACCGGCGGCGCCGGCTTTATCGGCGCCAACCTGGCTGCTGCACTGGTTAAACGGCCGGGGGTTGATGTCGTCGTATTGGATGATTTCAGCTTCGGCGACTGGAAAAACCTGCTGCATGTGGATTGCGAGGTGCGTGCCGGTTGTATCAGTGACGCCTCACTGTACGAGGAAATTGCCGACGGAGCTTTTTCCGCCATTCTGCATCAGGGGGCCATCTCCGATACCACGGTGCTCGATCAGCGGCGCATGCTGGAAATCAACACCAATGCCTTTGCCGCCATGCTCGAAGCAAGCTGCTTCTCGGGCACGCGCATGATTTATGCGTCCTCGGCCGCCACCTACGGCAATGCCCCGACACCGAATACCGTCGGCGAACTGGAGGAAGCAGCCAATATCTACGGGTTCTCCAAATTATGCATGGATCGCATTGCCCGGCGCTGGTATGACCAGCATCCATCCGTCGTTATCGGCTTGCGCTATTTCAATGTCTATGGACCCGGTGAAGCGCACAAGGGCGGCACGGCCTCGATGATTCTGCAGCTATACAACCAGATCAAGGCTGGTAAGCGGCCGAGATTATTCAAAGATGGAGACCAGAAACGCGATTTCATCTATATAAGAGACGTAATTGCGGCCAACCTGGCCGCATTGCAGGCGCCGCGATCAGGCGTCTGTAATGTTGGAAGCGGCCTGTCCAGAAGTTTTAATGATATCATCGCTATCCTTGGCCGGAACATGAGCCGGAATCTGGATGTGGATTACTTTGATAATCCCTATGCGTTTTTCCAAAACCATACTGAAGCCGATCTTTGCGAGACCAGAACCCTCATCAGTTGGGAACCCGCCTGGAGTCTGGAACAGGGGATGGAAGAATACATCCGCTTACTGGAATCTGGCCATACAGGTCCCATTCTCGAGGCGCCATGAAACAGATCCCGCTGCTGTTACTGCTCTCTGCATCGCTGCTTTTCGGTTGCCTGCCCCACCCCCTTCATCAGGGAAATGACATAGACCCTTTCACTGTACAGCAAATTCACGAGGGTGACACACGCTTTCGGGTTGAAAAAATTATGGGTACTCCCGTACTCACCGATACGTTTCACCCGCATCGATCCATCTATATCGAAGATGTGGATGATCCGGAAACCGGCAAGAAATTCCGTCGCAGGGTCGTGATAGAATATGACGAAATGAATCGAGTCAAGACAATCAAGCGCGCCGGGTTTGACAGATCCGTTAAACCCTGACACTGGGTATCTGGATTGCTTACAATAGCCGCAAACCCGGGTAGTTACCCCTATCCGCGCAGACGTTGGATGACCTTCCCCAGTTCCCCGGCCAGATACCATCCCTTCTGCTCCCCGGCCAGGGCATGCAGAGTGACGGCGGCCCGCAGTGCCTTTTCCGGCTTCAGTCCCTGACCGAGCAGGGCGGCAATCATACCGGCCAACACATCGCCGGTTCCGGCAGTGGCCAGTCCTGGCGAGCCGAAGGGACAGAGCCAGACATCATGTTGCGGATTGGTGATCAGGGACTCCGATCCCTTCAGGATGCACCAGCACTGGAACACCTCTGCCAGTTGGAGAGCGGCGGCCAGTCTATCAGACTGCACATCAGCCACAGAGATCCCCAGCAATCGGCCAGCCTCGCCGGGATGGGGAGTGATGACGGCCATGGCCGTCCTGTTAATAAGCCGGACGCGCAGTTCCTGATCTTCGGCAACCATATTCAGGGCATCGGCATCCAGAATCAACGGCGTATCCGCCGCCAGGAGCTCCATCAGCATAGCCCGCTGGGCTCTGCCCCAGCCGGGACCGGCAAGGATGGCATCCGCCTGCCGCCATGGGGCCGAATCCTGAGGATGCACCATGACCTCCAGAGAGGAGGCGGCAATAATGGCATAGACATCTTCAGGGCAGGCAATGCTAACCAGACCCGCACCCGCGGCAAAGGCGCCGCTGGCCGCCAGTCTGGGGGCGCCGGTATAACCCCGGCTACCGCCAAAGATCCAGATATGACCAAAATCTCTCTTATGAGAGGATCGAGGACGTTCAGGGGATGCCTCGCGCGACACTTCTCTGTCCATGACCCAGGCATGACGAACAGCTCCTTTCTCCTTCAGTCCGGCTTCAGTGATAGTCTCATCGGAGATGCCTATCCGGGCTGGAGGCAGGATCTCACCGGCATGTTCGCGTCCCGAATTCAGCCAGTGTCCCCACTTGAAGGCGGCGATAGGCAGCGTCCAGCGCGCCTTGACGGCGGCGCCCATGACCTGACCGGTATCACTATTGATGCCGCTGGGGAGATCAACGGCAAGCACGGGGACCGGAGACGCATTCATCAACTCCGCCCCGGCCGCCATCAAACCGGAAAGCGGTCTCCGCAGACCCGTGCCAAACATCGCATCCACAATAAGAGTGGTATTATTAAAAGCTGTTTTGAATCCCCGCGGGATATCCCGATTCGGACATTCCGTGATTTCAATGTCATTCAGAACAGCCGCCTTGGCATGCAGGGCGGCATCACCTTTCAGTTGATCAAGTGTACCGAAGAGGATGACTTGAATATTCATCTTCCTTTTCAGCAACCATGGCAGGGCGGCAAATCCATCGCCGCCATTGTTTCCCGGCCCGGCGACAATAAGAACGCGTCCCTTGACAATATCATGCATACGGCTCATGACCGTCTCGGCTACACGATGCCCGGCCTCGGCCATCAACACCTTGCCCGGAATGCCGGTATGCTCAATGGTGTGCCGGTCGGCCCAGCGCATCTGGCTACCGCAGAGGATCGGCAGCATCAGGCCTCCGCCACCGCAAAGGCCATGGCGATTCCGTCATCATCGGTAAGTGAAACATGCACCGTGCGCACGCCTGAATTCGCGGCCGCCTGTTTCGCACCGGCATGCAGGATCACTTCCGGCTTTCCGGAAGGCTGGTGAATGGTCTCAATGTGCCTCGGCGCCACCCCCTGCCTGAACCCGGTGCCCAGAGCCTTCGACACAGCCTCCTTGGCGGCAAACAGCATCGCCAGCCGTTGCTCAGTATGATTTTTATTCACGGCCTGGGCATATTCAGCATCCGTAAACACCCGCCTGATGAACCGGTCGCCATAGCGACCAATAACCGTACGAATACGGTTAACGGCAATGCGATCGATTCCAATTCCGGCAATCATCACGACTTTATCATTGATGAAGTCGTAAAAAGTCCGTCCATGGCCTTTTTACTCCACGGAAAGCGACCATTCCGCAGGATAGCGGAATGGGACGCACTGCGCCGCAAGGCAGGACGCCGAGCATCAAAAGTGCTATTTTCTTTCCTTATAAACTAACAGATTGCCTTGCAAACCATTGATTTTCACGCCCATCCATGGGCACGTTGATGGCTTCTTGCGAACCCATCATAAATAAGTCTTGATCGGGAAGAACGTATGTTATTTGGGTCTAAGAGATATGTTATCA
>CAZQZF010000105.1:0-7335 GCA_964597745.1 uncultured Zetaproteobacteria bacterium | reverse complement strand
TTGGGACAGGGGCCGGGTGTTAAATCATTCTGTGCGTTTCGATTGCTGAGACACGGTGAAATCACTCTGAAGATCGTTGATCGCTTCCATCGTAATCGCACTATCTTTGATATTAACCATGCCATTCAGCAACGCTTGCACCATATTCCGGGGCTAATTTCAGCCAATGTCTCTCCCTTTGGCGCTACGCCATTATCTTCGCTTCGTGCGACGGTTGATGTCATGCTGCAAGGGCCTGATCCTGCGGTACTGGGACGTTTGGCTGATCAGGTGATGCAGCGTCTGAAATCGGTGCATGGTCTTACAGGTATGGAACGAACCTGGCAGGATCATTCAGAGCGCATCGCCCTGCATGTCGATCCGGCCAAAGCCCGTTTATACGGGCTGACGGCAGCAGATGTGGCGACGCAGGTGGCCGTGGCCGTGGGTGGCGCTCCGGCCGGCTCCATGCGCGTACCCGGAGAAAATTCGATTCCGGTCTGGGTGCGCCTCAAAAAGAGTCAGCGAGCCGATATGGAAAATATTCGAGCTATCAACATCAGGGCGAAAAACGGGCAGTTTGTACCGCTGGCATCGTTGGCTGAGCCAGGCATGATGATCGCACCGACGGCACAGACACATCAGTATTTGCAACCGACGATTGATGTGTTGGCATGGCGACAAAATGTGGCTGTCAGCGCCTTGCATGGTGAAGTGGCAGCAGCACTTGCAGATATGTCCCTGCCGCACGGTTACAGCATCCACTATGAAGGCGAGTATAAGCAGATGGCGGAATCAGGCGGGCGACTGGTGAAAGCCTTCGCGCTGGGATTGATTCTGCTTTATCTGATGCTGACAGTGACCTTCCGTTCATTCCTCGATCCGGTTGCCATCATGGCCTGTCTGCCACTGGCGCTGATCGGTGCGGCCTTCGGGCTTATCCTCGGCGGAAAGTTTTTATCCATGCCTGCGCAGATGGGCATGATTCTGCTGATGGGTGTTGTGGTTAATAACGGCATCCTGCTGGTAGACTTTGCCAAAGTTGCGGTGAAAGAGGGGAAAGATCTGCGCCAGGCGATTCTGGAATCGGTCGAAAAGCGTACGCGCCCGATTTTGATGACGGCAACGGCTGCGGCCGTCGGTATGATCCCCATTGCAATGGAGTTGGCCGTTGGCCTTGAACGCATGTCGCCACTCGCTTTTGTGGCGATTGGCGGTTTGATTGCCGGTACCTTCCTGACCTTGCTGGCTGTGCCTGTACTGTTTCATACCCTTGAATCAGGACGTTTGCGGCTGATGAAAAAAAACGTAACAGGAGGATAAACCCGTTGAAAATTCAACCCGAACATATCGACAGAACATGCGCGGAAAGCGAAATTTGGAATCGGTTACTGGTATTGGATTATGCCGATATTCTGGAACTTGGATGCGGCACGGCGGAGCTAACGCGGCAAATTGCAAAAGATGGGCATGGTTGTCGGATTACGGCCATGGAAGTGGATGAGATTCAACATGCCAAAAACCTGCGGATTGCCGACTTGCCGAATGTTCGTTTTGTGGCGGGTGGCGCCGAGAAAATTCCTGCTGAAGACACCTCTTTCGATATCGTGTTGATGTTCAAATCCTTACATCATGTGCCGCTAGCCAGCATGGGTACGGCCCTGGATGAAATACGGCGTGTCTTGAAACCCGGAGGGAGAGCTTATATTTCCGAGCCGATTTTCGATGGCGATTTCAACGATATCCTGCGCCTGTTCCACGATGAGGAGCAGGTGCGTAAAGCCGCTTTTGCGGCGGTGAAGAAGTCGGTGGATGCTGGAAGGTTCAATCTGATTGATGAAGTATTCTTCCTTGTACAGATGTACTTCCTGGATTTTGCTGAATTTGAGCAGAAAGTGATCGGCGTGACTCATAGTCAGCATCAGTTATCCGAAACTGTGTATCGGCAAGTTAAGGAGGCCTTTACCGCCAAAATGACGGATGATGGCGCAAACTTCCTTATGCCGGTGCGTGTGGATCTGCTGGAGGTCGTCAAGTAATACAGGATATGTCATTCATGTTGTTACTGGTAGGACTGGTCGCCATTGTTAATCCGCTCGGAGCATTGCCGATTTTTCTGTCCATGTCGAATCAGGAAAATCCTGAAGCGGAGATGCGCACCATCAACCGGGCTGCTCTGGCTGTGGCGCTTATTTTATTACTCTCGGCATGGACAGGTGAATCCTTATTGGGTTTCTTCGGGATTACGATTGATGCATTCCGGGTTGGCGGCGGCCTGTTGATCCTGTTGATGGGCATATCCATGCTGCATGGCAAACAGAGCCATGTGCAGCACTGCCCGAACGAGGCGGATGCAGTTGTGACAAAGGAAGATATTTCGGTAGTGCCGCTAGCCATTCCACTGATGGCCGGACCGGGTTCAATCAGTCTGGTGATTCTCGATGCCAATAAAATACATTCATGGCAAGGAGACATTGTGCTGGCTTTTGCGATCATCACGGTTGCTGCTATTGCCTGGCTGGTATTGCTGGTGGCCGAAAAAATGCGCGATAAGCTGGGTACGATCGGGTTAAATATCGCCACACGCATCATGGGGCTGATTCTTGCAGCAATTGGCGTCCAGTTTATTGCCGATGGCATCAAGCACCTGTTGCCGGGGCTGGCATGAGGCGCGCCTTGCGCAAGGTTCTGAAGCCGTTCCTGATTGCCAGAGCAGCCGAGGAGAAAGGAGTACCAAAATGAACAAAAATCAAACGAATCACGACCACAGCTATTATTTTGTGTGCTGGCCTCGTACTTATCACTGTCGGCATCAAGATTGCGGTATCGCAAGCCACCGCAGCCGCCGACACGGACAACCCGCATTATCAATATATGGACAACGAAACCTGCGGCTCCTGCCATCAGGCGAAATTGCAGGATTATCAGTCCTCTCTGATGGGGAAAACGCTTCATGACAAGGTGTTTCGCCAGTTCTATGCGGCGGTCAACGCCAAGGGCAAGCCGGACGGCATCGGATTTCGCGCTTTCAAACCAAAAGGGGCAAGCGATTGCGCCAGTTGCCACACGCCGGATGTGGTGCTCAATGCCGGACATGAACTGTCACTGGAAGAGGCCATCAAGAGGGGTTCCAACGGCATTTCCTGCGACTACTGCCATACCATCAGGGATGTGAAGGTGATTTATAATCCTGAAACGAAGCGTTACGACACGCGCCTGTGGAAGATGAGAATGACATCGTGATTGCCGAAAGGCATTTGGGGCTATAATGAGGATTGCATGTGATATAGTATCTTTGAAGGTGTACAGAAGCGGCGCACCATGCAAATTGTAGTGAGTTTAACCCTGAATTTTGTAATCAAAGGAGACGGACATGGTAAAAGGGATGAAGGATTTTGTGGCAGTCGCCAAAGCAAGGGTAGAGGAGGTATCCACCGAAGAGGTGGCATCCATGCCAGACGGCTCGATGTTGCTTCTGGATGTGCGTGAACCGGGAGAGCATCAGGCCGGTCGCCTGCCCGGCGCAATCAATGTGCCGCGTGGAGTGCTGGAGGTGAAAGCGGATCCTGAAATGCCGCCGCATGATGTCAGACTGACTGATCGTGAACAGGCAATCATCGCCTATTGCGCCAGTGGCGGGCGCAGCTTGCTGGCGACGGCAACATTGTTGGAGATGGGCTTCACCAATGTCAAATCAATGGCAGGCGGTTTTGGGACCTGGCAACAGGAGGGGCGTGAGATCGTATGCGGGTAAGCCTCTTTGCTTCGACATATGCTCAACCCCGAATTCCGAATCCTTCGTGCAATATGCGGGTTAATCGTCTCATGCGTCTCGCTGGTGGCTGTTATCCTTCATCTGGTGTATATTCTTAATTGAGATAATGCAATACCTAAAGAAGGCCTGAAAAAACTGCATCCTTGTAGTTTTTTCAGTAAGCAGAGACAAAAGCGCGGTTTTGCCTCTGCTTACAAAAATCATACGCTTACGCGCATAATTTTGGCAGGCCATCCATGTTCTGCACGGATACTCTGACTTTTTCAGAGCATCCCTAAAACGATTCCACATCAGCGAATCGGCCCAGGAGTTGCACGCATGCCTTTATCCCCTTTTCATCTTCTGCCCCGGATGCCCGGGGGTCTTGAAGGACTGATTGATCTGGCGCTGGATATGCGGTTTTCGTGGAGCCATGCCACGGACTGCTTGTGGATGAGAATCGATCCCGAACTTTGGCGAACCACGCACAACCCATGGCTAATCCTGCAAACAACGGCGGCAAGCCATCTTGATGAACTGGCGGATGACCCGGCCTTTGTCGATGAAGTTGCCAAACAGATCCATTGCCATCGGCTGGCGATGGAATCGGAAAGCTGGTTTGAGCGCAGCGAGAACAGGGAATCGTTCAATTTCGTCGCTTATTTCTGTATGGAATACGGGTTAGCTGAAGCGCTGCCGATTTATTCCGGCGGATTGGGCATCCTGGCCGGGGATTATCTAAAAGCGGCCAGTGATATTGGTCTGCCGGTGGCGGGCATTGGATTACTCTATCAGCAGGGCTATTTCCGGCAGATTGTGGATATGCACGGCAATCAACTGGAATTTTTCCCTTTCAACAATCCGATTCAGTTACCGGTGATGCCTGTGCGGAACAGTCATGGCGAGTGGGTTCATGTGCGGATTCCATTGCCCGGTCGCAGTCTTCGCCTGCAAGTATGGCAGACCATCGTCGGCCGCGCGCGGCTTTATCTGCTGGATAGCAATACACCGCTCAATTCTCCCGCGGACCGGGGCCTGACCAGCGAGTTGTATGGCGGCGGCTCCGAAATGCGACTGCTGCAGGAAATGATCCTCGGCATCGGCGGCGCGCGCATGCTTCAGGCACTGGGTTTGCAAGCAGACATCTTTCATCTTAATGAAGGGCATGCGGCCTTCGCCGTACTGGAACGGGCCAGGATTTTCGCCAAGACCCACGCCTGTGCCTTGGATACCGCCCTCACCGCGACCCGCGCCGGCAATATGTTCACCACGCACACACCCGTCGCCGCCGGTTTTGACCGCTTCTCGCCTGAATTGATGTATCATTACATGCCGGCATACTGCGCAGAGCTGGGGCAGGGTGTCGAATCCGTGATAGCTCTTGGGCGGGTGGATCCGGCAAGCGATCGTGGACCATTCAATATGGCCGTGCTTGCGATGCATGGATGTGGCGTGGTTAACGGCGTCAGCCGCCTGCATGGTGAAGTAAGCCGGAAGATTTTCCAGCCCTTGTTCCCCAGGTGGCCGCGGAGTGAAGTGCCGATCGGCCATGTAACCAACGGTATTCACGTTCCCTCCTGGGATTCAGCCGGTGCTGATTCTCTCTGGACCCGCGCCTGCGGCAAGGAACGCTGGCTTGGCAAAATGGACCGCCTGACGGAGGAAATACAAGCGTTGCCGGACGAAGCATTGTGGACATTGCGCACCCGGGCACGCAAACAGTTCGTCCATTTTGTCAGGCATGAACATACACGGCAGCTCACGGCCGACGGGATGTCCACAGGGAAACCCGTCGCCATGGATTCAATGCTGGATCCCAACGCATTGACCCTCTGTTTCGCCCGTAGATTTGCCGCCTATAAACGCCCCAACCTGCTTCTGTCCGACCCAGTGCGCCTCGCCAGGATGCTTTCCAGTCGAGATAATCCGCTGCAACTCGTCATCGCCGGCAAGGCCCACCCACGGGATGAGCCCGGCAAGACCATGATCCGCGAATGGATTGCATTTATCCACGAATATCATCTTGAGACCAATGTTATTTTTCTGAGCGATTACGATATGGTGATGGCCGAACAGATGGTTCAGGGCACGGACGTGTGGCTGAATACGCCGCGGCGGCCATGGGAGGCCTGCGGTACCAGCGGCATGAAAGTGCTGGTCAATGGTGGTCTTAACCTGTCAGAACTGGATGGCTGGTGGGCCGAGGCTTATGCACCCGAGGTGGGTTGGGCCATTGGTGATGGCCGCGAACATGACAGTGATCCCGGCTGGGACACCACCGAAGCCAATGAAATCTACCGGCTGCTTGAAAATGAAATCATCCCATGCTTTTACGAGCGTGACGAACATGGAATTCCCGTCCGCTGGGTGTCACGCATGCGGGCCAGTATGGCGGAATTGACACCTCGCTTCTCCTGCAATCGGATGCTGCAGGAATATGCCGCGAATTATTATCGCCCCATGGCCGCGGCCTGGCGTAAGCGTGCGGCAGAAAAGCATCAGCTCGCGGATGAGATCAACGTCTGGCGCAATCGCCTTGCGTGCCATTGGCAGAATCTGCACTTCGGCAATGTTTCCCATCATGAAAAAGACGGCATGAATGCTTTTGAAATTCAGGTTTACCTTGATGAACTGGAAAAGGATGACGTGCTGGTACAGCTGTATGCGGATAGCGCCGGAGAAGGTGAAAACGAATGTATCACCATGCAAAGGGAGGAGCCGCTGGCCGGTGCTGTCAACGGCTATGTGTTTCGCGCCGCCTTTCCAGCCACCAGACCCGCCCTGGATTACACGCCCCGCATCATACCCCATCATCCCGATGCCATGGTTCCGATTGAGGCCAATCAGATATTATGGCTGAAATGATACTCACACTGAATGCGAGGTCATCCAGTATCAAGTTCGCCGTGTTTGCAATCCATGAGGCCGAATCCTTGCCTATCCAAAACTACCGTGGAGAAATCGAGGGTATCGGCGGACAAGCGCACTTCTTTATGTATGCTACCGCGGAGCAGCCGGGCAATCTTAAAACGATCCGGAAACCGATTTCCGCCAGTAATCATGCAAAAGCATTGATGGTAACTATTCAGCAAAATAAAGCCCGACAGGGTTTTCGGTTAAAAGCTGAGAATCCGGTCTTTTTGATAGATTCTTTCGGGAACATGCCTGTGGCGCCGTAACGCAGACGATCCGGCGTTTTATGGTGTCAGCTCGGGCGGTCCATATTCTAACACTACAAGCGGCATTCTGTGGCCAAAAAATCAATACGGAAAAGCCGTGGCAAGGGCTTAAAACATGGTGGCCAGAACGGGCATATCGGCACGACCCCGAAACAGAGGGATGAGGCAAGCGTGCCCTTTACCAACAATCAGGGAGAGAATGACCTGTGTATGACCAAGGTACATCAGAAAATATCTGGCTGATTTGTTTCCGCAAGATTGTATTCACCACTTGCGCTTTTATCTACTTATGATATATGTATACACTAGTGTCCGTTTAACTAATCGAATCAAATCAACTGCTTAGCTTCGCCGCAATTTTCTGGTTTGTATTCGGAATTTTTACGCAGCTGCTTTTATGGCATTTTCTCGAATCTGTTAGCA
>CAZQZF010000104.1:0-7425 GCA_964597745.1 uncultured Zetaproteobacteria bacterium | reverse complement strand
GCCAGGCGAATCAAGAACTTGCGCTATGTGTGTGCGACCAACTGCTTTTTCTAGGGTAATTCACCTTCCCATGGAGATGACACTGTAAAATACCAGCCTATTCCGTTCTGTTGACAAAAGCGTAAGACTGGCCGGATGTCCAGGCGTTTCCTACTGACTACCCTCGCCGTAATCTTTGCCCTTCTGGCAATCTGGTTATCGGCGCCATCCTGGATTTCCCTCATGATCCGCAATCAACTTCATCGAGCCGGCTACGCCCAGGTAACATGTGACATCGCCAGTGTAACCTGGAACACCGCGCATATCCGCAATTTTCATCTGCAACAAAACAGTAACTTAACCATCGATGCACGGGATGCCGTAGCCTCCTATAGCCTGTTGGGCCTGTTACGGCAACGTCTGACGGATATCACCATCGGCAGTCTGGCCGTGGCCGTCCGTTCGTCTCATCGGACTGTTAAAAATGGCGGCTTTGTCATGCCTTCCCCACTTGCGCTCTTGCGGCAAATACCTTTGACCACAGCCTCGATTCAGGCAATTCGCTTGCAACATATAAATGACCACCAACAGCGAGATATTGAACTCAAGGGTTTTGCGAAATACCGGCATGGAACCATGAACTTTCAACTCCGGAACAGAAAACAGGAAGCCCGGCTAACCCTCGATCAAGCAGGCAACTTCATTATCCTGTTGCGGCGGAATCAGCAACCGGCGTTTTCGGCGCATGGCACCCTGCATCCTCGGGATAATCACATGGAGATGGATGCGGAAACGGATATCAATCTCGCCGAAATTAATATGATGTTCTTATCCTGGGGACTTGTCCCTGATCTTAAGCCTGGAGGATCAATTCATGCGAAATGGCATGCCAGCCTGCCACGCAATCAGGTCATACATGTTGACAACATCCTCTCCAGACTCAAGCTGAATGCGAAAATCGTTGCCAACTTTTCTACCCGATCGCCTACAATCAAAGCCAACCTGACCGGGAATATCGATCTGGATAAGGGACAAGGGTTATGGGCACTCAAGGATAGATCAACATTACGGTTCGGCAATCCGGGAAAGCAAGCCGAAATCACCTTTACTCAAACAAGCGGGGCCATTGCACTGGTTGATCAACACCCCAATATCACGATCCATCAACATACCCGCGTGACGGCTCGGAAATACCAGCTCAACGACTTGAATATTCCTGTTCTGACCATGATATTGGCGCAAGATGCGTCGGTCAGACCGTTCCCCAAACCCGAACTTCTTAAGCCATCTAACATCGTCTTTCATCTACCCTTGCTCCAATGGAAAGAAAACCGGCTTAAAATTCCTGAAATTGGCCTGCGGCTCAACTCCGGCATGCTTGAATCGGTTCATGGATCGCTGCATGCGGAAAGTCTCCATTTCCTTTCAACATCGGGCCATCTCAATGCCCGGCACATTCAGATAGACTTTCAGCTCATAAAAAACACCTTCTCCGGCCAATGGCAAGCAACCCTGGCACAAAACCTGGCCCGGATAACTGGCGATTTTTCCGCGGATGTTCCTGAACAGCGTGGCGCAATCCGTTTCAAAATGAAGCCACTGGATATCAAGGCCAAACAGCCCATCATCAAGTCCCTGGCATTACCTGACGGCATTTACCCTTCTCTGCAGAGCGGAATCCTCACATCCTCCGGTGAGGTGCAATGGCATGACAGCCACGCAACCGCGCGAATCAAACTGAGCGCCGATGCGCTAAGTGGAACCTTCAAAGAGATCAGATTTCATGGCCTGAGCGCTCCGGGAACCCTGATTTATGATGGCGGCAAAATAACAGCGCAGGCAGTTCCCGTGAAGCTAATGACTCTGCAGGCGGGCATACCTGTAGAAAATATAACCTTCCGGATATCCATGCGCTTGCCCGCCGGTTCGGAACCGGTCATTGTCATCCGAAACTTTCGAGCGGAACTGTTGGGCGGCAGCGCCTTCAGTCAGGTGATCCCGATTGATCTGAATCGCGCTCACAACCCTTTTTCGCTACATCTCAAAGACATTGATATAAAGGAGATCATTGCATTGGAGCAACAGGAAGGTCTGAATGCAGATGGTCGCATCAATGGCTTACTGCCTCTTGACCTGGCGCCGGAAGGACTGTTCCTGAATGATGGAGAACTGCATGCGAAACCACCGGGAGGAATGATCCGTTATCTTGGATCCGCATCCGTTCAAAGCATGGCCGCGACCAATATGGCCGTCAAAACATCCCTCGCCGTACTCTCTGATTTTCATTATAAAAGCATGCGCGTCCTGGCAAATTACCGTCCTTCGGGTGAACTGAATCTTCGACTCCAGTTAAAAGGGCGCAACCCTTCGTATCAATCTGGCCAACCAATTGTATTGAATCTAAATGTGGACGAAAATGTACTGAAGCTGATTAAAAGTCTGCAACTTGCCGGTAAAATTGAAAAGAAGGTGCAAAAAAAGCTCCGAAAGTCGCACTAAATCTGGCTTGCCGGCTTAGCTTCCCACTGCTAGACTGTTTTTTACCATATCAAACCAGACGGAGTCATTATGGTACATCACCGCTATACCGGATTTCTACTTCTGGGATTGGCCGCAACACTTCTGGCGTGTAAACCAACAGTCAAGGTTGAGGCTCCGGACAAGCCCATCACCATTAACATGAACATCAAAATCGAACATGAAATCCGCATCAAGGTGGAGAAGGATCTGGATCATGTTCTATCTGAAGACAGTGGACTGTTTTAATGGAGACAACGATGCCCCATATAATGAAAAATAAATTCCTCCCGCTGAGTATATTATTTGCTCTGATCCTGCCTTTGATGCTGGCGCTTCCGGGGAATGTCTGGTCTGCTGACCTGCACACAGCGAAACAGGCGGGACTTGTGGGTGAAAAGACGAATGGATATCTGGGTCTGGTCAAATCCGCACCGACTGATGTCAGTAAGCTTGTTACCGACATTAACCAGAAGAGAAAAGCCCTCTACCGATCTATTGCGGCTAAAAACGGGACAAGCCTTCTTCAGGTCGAACTGTTGGCCGGCAAAAAGGCGATTCAGAAAACGCCTTCGGGTTATTATATTCAACTTCCTTCAGGAGCATGGGCAAAAAAACCCTGAATTTACTCCGTTAGCAACTCCTGAAAGATGGCATGGGTTTTCCTCATAATAGTCACCAGTTCCGTCGGAGAATGGATACTGGCATGACGGCGCATGGTCTTCCATTCTATCCCTTCCGACCGCATGGGTAACTTGCCGATTGATCTCCAGAGCTCTACACGCAGTGCGTTCTCCATCTGGCGGTAATCAAGATAGGTTCGGGCCAGAAACCCCGCATGATCGCGCCAGATCTTTGGGGCCGCCTTCGGAAGATGGCGCAAGGTCTTGACTGTCCCCTTCTCCACTCCATTCCAGGCCAGACGGGCGTACTGGGCCAGAAACTCAATATCGACCAGACCGCCCGCATCATGTTTTAGGTTGATGATATCTGACGAATGGATTGACAGGTGGTTTATCATCTTGGCGCGCATCTCCAGCACATCTCCGGTTAATTTTCTGATATCCCGTGGCTGATTCAGAACTGTTTGAATGACCTTCGCAACGGCAGCCTGAACATGATCCGGTCCGGCCACCGGACGCGCCCGGCAAAGCGCCTGATGTTCCCATGTCCGGGCATCGTTCATCTGATAATCATAAAAACCCGACAGGGTCGTTACCAGCGCCCCACTGCTGCCTGACGGGCGCAGGCGAGCATCAAAATCAAACCCGGCCCCAAAGGGCGGCCTGGCTGTCAGATGCTGAATGATGCGGCGGCCAAGCCGTTGCGCATGTTCCCAGACTGTCCTCTTTCCCAATATTGTATCCGGCCTGTCATGCACTAGTACAAACACCATATCAAGGTCAGAAACCAGCCCCATTTCACGGCTTCCATGCTTGCCCATGGCCAGAACCACCAGTGGAAAATCATCGGCAACCTCCAGTTCCGCGCAGGCAAGATGACGAACCGCGTTAACAGAAGCATCGGCCATATCGGCCATCCATTCACCAATGGTCAGGGGATCAGACTTATGCGCATCAATGGACAGGGCGCAATGCACGCGGACGCGATCCGTCAGCCGCCCGATGCTGGCCAGCGTATCCTGGATATCGTCAAACCGCCGCAGCGCTCCCAGTTCGAGGCAAATACGTTGAATATCCACCTCGCCGTGTTCCCTGGCCAGAGGCCACTCCAGCCAGGATGGATCACGCGCGATATGATCGGCCAGGTAACGGCTGGCGGAAAGGGCTCCAATCAGCCAGTTGAGTGATCCTTCATGAGTAGCCAGAAGATCGATCCAGGTTGCCCGGCCGGCAATGGCATGAATCAATTCAGCAAACGCCTCAATTGCGGTTACAGCATTGGCGTCATCCAGCCAGAGCGGCATTGCTATGCCCAGAATATGTTCAAGTTGTGCTCGGCTTCTTTCCGGCAGCATCCCCCGTGACAGATGGGCATCGATTTGCTGAAGCGCCAGGCATATGCGTTGTCTGTCAGCAGGATCAAACCTCGTGAGAAGTTCCTCATGGGCTCTATTCAACCAACCTTTTCCAAAACTGTTCTCTTCGCCCAGAGGCATCATTTGCCTGGAAAAGATGCGTTTTACCACCTCGGCATAGCGGCGCATTTTATCCTCGATGGAAGGGATCCCGGTCGCTTCAGACAGGTATTCAGAAAAATCTTCGGGTAGTCGATGGGTCTGTTCGCCATTTCTTGCCTGAATCACATGCTCAAGCCGGCGCCAGAAACAGTAGGCGGAGTTCAGTAAACCGGCCTCCTCATCCTCAATGAGTCCAGCTTCCCGTAATCTGACCAGAGCAGTCATGCTCGGCTGAATTCTCAGTTCCGCATGGTGACCGCCGTGCAACAACTGTATGGACTGTATGATAAACTCGATTTCGCGAATACCGCCCTGACCGCGTTTGACGTCAAATCCGGGGACAATACCGCGCTTCCCGGCCTGCGCATTGATGCGCCGCTTCATCTCGGCCAGCGCCGTAACCGTAGTATAATCCAAATAGCGCCGATAGATGAATGGTGCAACATCCTCGACGAATGCATCTCCCAGACCAATATCTCCTGCCACCGGCCTGGCCTTGATCAGCACGGCCCGCTCCCAGGTCTGCCCGCGTTCCTGATAATAGGATGTGGCTGCCTCCAGGCTCAGACAGACTGGCGAGCCGTCGCCTCCTGGCCGCAAGCGCATATCCACGGGCCAGACGATCCCATCATCCGTACGTTCGCTCATAAGCCGGATCAGCATGCGCGACAGGTGGCTGAAATATTCCGCCGCGGTAACACGCCGCCGGCCACCCTTTGTCTCTCCGCTGCCCTGCCAGATAAACAGCAGATCCACATCGGAACCAAGATTCAGTTCCCGGCCACCCAGCTTGCCCAGACCAATTACACAAAATCGGCCGTCCGAAAGCCTTCCGTAACGTGGCTCAATAAGCCGTTCGCTCATCCGCATGGCCTGTTGCAACAGACCACAGGCAAAGTCAGCCAACGCCTGCCAGGAACGTTCGATCTCCGCTCTGAGCCCGAGCTCCCACCAGATCACATGACTCAGGCCACGCTGCTTGCAGCGGCGAAGGTGGCGCATGCATTCGGTCAAATCGTTACTGTTACATGCCGGTAACCACTCCTCACTGGCATCCGGCAGGGTGGCATGTTCCCCGTCCCTGAAGAGTGTCCGGCAGTCATCTTCATCCGCGGTTCGCATCAGATTGGCAAAAAGGCGGGAGATTCTCAGCAACCTCTCTTCATTGCTACGCAGTGGTTCAGAAACAGCGGTCAGGCAGAGGTCGGATACTGAATCAGTCATCTGAACATAGTATCCACTCTGAAACACCAAGAGAAGGCATTCAAGAGGGCTCATGTCTTGCTAAACAGTTGCGTTTGGCTCAGGGCTCAAAATTGAATTTCTTCTCCCGAAAGAGTTTCAGGCAGGCATCCACGGCGGCGGGGTCAAACCATTGGCCACGGTGCATCTTGATCTCCTCCAGCGCCGCATCAATGCCCAGCGACGGAGGTAGGGGCGGTGTGAAGACATGGCCTCAACCTGCACAATCTGTGTGATAAGTATCTGGCCGGCTTTTGTTGCCATATCCCGTGCCGCCCGAACCTGTCCGGGCAAACCCGGATCATCCACCAGCATACGAATCAGCACATTTGTATCAACGGAGATCATGATTTGCCCCGGTTTCGGATTGCCTTTTCCATATCTTCCAGGCTGGCGCTACGTCTGGCCTTGACCAGACCGAAGGCAGCCCCGATATCCTTGATGACAGGCAGGAGCACAACCTTGTTTTCTTCCATGATAAAGCCCACCCGGTCACCCTGATGGATGCCCAGGCTCTTCCTCACACTGGATGGTATTCCGCCTTGGCGATGATGCGCCGCTTCCTGTGCCATGCACGGTGTCGTCCGTGGTGTCAAAGTCCAGTATTAACCTTTTGGGCAGCCGCCTGAAGGAAGCGATGAACGTATCAACCTGGCTGAAACAGACCGCAGTTTACAGGCTGGAAAAGCAAGTGATTATTTGGGTTCCTAGAGAAAAAGTATCAGGAAACATTTATATGTGGTAAGGAATCCGCACAAAGCCGAAACGATTCGGAGGAAAATCCTTGCTGTTCCGGGTTACCAGCTCAAGGTTATGATGCTGAGCAATCGCAGCCTGGATAGCATCGGGAAGCTTCCATCTGTTCTCTCTGCGTAATCCGGCCGCCAAATCAGCTATCGCCTTGTCCATAATCAGGAGCGGAAAACAGTCCAGCAGTTTTTTTGCCATGGCAGTCTGCTCCGGATCAAATCCGGCCAGAATCTCGGCCCGCGTAATGACTGATATTGCTGACTCTCCGGCAATTTCAGCAATATATGCTGTTGCTTGTGGCACGGCATTGAAATGGTCGATGAGCACAACCGAATCAAGCAGATATGAGACCGGCAATTACCACTCCCGGCGTAATTGATTCTGGTATTCCAGGCCATCGCCGTGCGTCCACAGGCCTTGTGTTTCTTCAAGCAGGCGCTGTATATCGGCTTTTTTCAATTCACTGCTTTCTCTCAACAGATGGATAGCCTCTCTCACCACGGCTGTCATGGTGACATGCTCCTGCCTGGCCTTTTGGTCCAGCCAGTTCTTTTCTTCCGGATCAAGGCTGATTATGGTACGCACCATGGTTGCCTCCTGATATCATAGATATAGCATAATGATATCATATTGCGACCTTGTAAAGGCTCCGTGCAATCTGTTTGTCAGCTCAGCAACTGATTTGTCCATAGGTTAACCGAGCGTCCCGGCTGGCCAACGGTGGCGGCAGATACGCTTTATAGGGCGACCTGAAAGCACCTGACCGGTTCAGCCCGGTTTTTCAGCTTGATTTCTCC
>CAZQZF010000103.1:0-7436 GCA_964597745.1 uncultured Zetaproteobacteria bacterium | reverse complement strand
TTTTACCTCTAACTTGTTCTGGCTCCGTGTGCGATCCTCTTCTACTTGACGCGTGCTGATGTCAAGCGTTGCGGCAATCTAGTTGTTCATGTTGCCCTGCACCAGCAACTCCATCACTTCCCGCTCGCGGTTGGTCAGGTGGGCAAGGCGCTCGGCCTGTGCTATACGCTCATCTTCCCGATCATTTGATGCCTTCTGTTGATTGAGGCAGCGCTGGATACGTTCCAGCAATATCCCACTGTCCACAGGCTTTTCAATAAAATCGGCAGCTCCCTCCTGCATCGCATGCACGGCCATCGGTATATCACCATAGGCCGTCATCATGATGACGGGGATTTCGATTTGCCGCGTCGTGAGTTCCCGCAGAAGCTCCAGACCATTCATTTCCGGCATGCGCATATCAAGCAGGATGCATGCAAGCGTGGAAGCCTCGAAACCGTCCAAGAACTCCCTGGCGGCGGCGTATGCCCGCGCCTTCATGCCTTCCGATTCCAGCAGGAGGCTCAGGGAATCGCGTATCGCCTCGTCATCATCAACGATATGGACAATCGGCTCACGCTTCACCGGCTTACGCCTGCCGGGCGACTGGCAGGGTAAAGCAAAAGGCCGTTCCACCATCCAGGGCCGCCTCCGCCCATATGCGCCCACCATGGTTATCAATGATCAGGCGGCTCAGGGTCAGGCCCAGACCCATGCCGCTATCCCTGGTTGTGTAGAAGGCATCGAACATGTGCTCAAGCTCATGCACGTTCAAGTCCGGTCCGGTATCCTGCACCGTGATAGCAATAAATTCCTCGTCCGCCATACGCGTTTGGATAGTGAGTATCCGATCCTCTTCCTGACGCCGCGCCATCGCCTCGCAGGCGTTGCGCATCAGATTCAACAACACCTGCTCGATGAGAATCCTGTCGGCAAAAACCGGCGGCAAAACCCTGGCGGGCGCCAGCTTTATCCGGACACCGCGGCATTGGGTTTCAAACTGGATGAGTTGCATGGTTTCTTTAACCATGTCATGAACATCTTGTGGCAGGAGACGCACTTCCCCCTTGATGGAAAAATCATGCACGCTGTGCACCACTTGGCCCGCCCGTTTGGCCTGACCGGCAATCTTGCCCAGGACACCGCCGAGTTTGTCCGGTTCCTCTTTGCCAGATTTCAGCATACGCAGACAGGTGTCACTATAAGTGTGAATTGCAGATAGTGGCTGATGTAATTCATGTGCAATCTCGGCAGCCATTCTACCCATCTCCTCCAGGCGCGATCTGTGCGCTAATTCCCGTATGTGCTGCTTCTCCAACATCTCCGCATGCTTGCGTTCGGTGATGTCACGTGCAATACCTTCGACTGCTATGGGACGCTTCTCGTTGTCATAGATTATTTTACTCGTTATCGATGCGACCCTTTTGCGCCCGTCTTTATGCACCATCACTGCTTCAAAATCATTTACTTTTCCATTTTGCGCCAAGTGGTTCATGAGTTCTTTGCGCCGGGAAGGGTCAGCGTAGAATTCCGTCAGGGAACGGCCAATGAGTTCTTCCTGATTGTATCCTGTGAGGGGGAAGCAAGATGGACTGACGACCTCCAGTTCTCCTTCCATATTCGTTCGATAGTATATATCCTGAATGGATTCGAAGGTCGCGCGATAGCGCTGTTCACTCTGTTTGAGTTCTTCTTCCGCCTTCCGGCGCTTGCTGATATCGCGGACGCTGGACTGAAAGGCCTTGCGGCCATTGTAGGTGATAACTTTGGCGCTGATCTCGACCGGAATATCCGTACCGTCCTTGCGGCGGTGAACATACTCAAAAATAGCTCCACCTGTCTTTTCCAGTTCGTGGATGATGGACACATCGGACTTGGCCGCTTCTGGCCCGTGAATATCTTCAAGCGTTAGTCTTAGCAGTTCTTCCCGGCTGTATCCCAGCCTCCTGGCGGCATTTTCGTTAACATTCAGAAAGACATGGGTTTCCGGGTCGATGATAAAAATCGCATCATGAGAGAATTCAAAGACGTTGTGATAGTTCTTCTCAGACTGCTGTAGCAACAGTTTCGACTGCACGATATCGGTGATATCTTCAGCGATACCGGCAATGCGATAGACGTCTCCCGAGTCGTTTCGCACCGGAAAGGCGCGGTCGCGAATCCAGCGGATGGCGCCATCGGGGCGGATGATGCGATATTGTTCATCATATTCGCCCGTGACCTGTTTCGTAGTAGCGAATTTGCGCACACGTTCACGGTCACCGGCATGAATGGCCTCAATCCAGTTGCGCGGCGATTGATAGAGGCTTTCGCGGCTTCGTCCCCAAATTCTCTCATATTCCGGGCTAATGTAGAGCATCTTGTGTTTGTCTGGATCGGTTACCCAGAATACTTCTCTAATGTTTTCAGCTAGTTGCCGGAATCTCTTTTCGCTTTTTTTCAACTCCTTTTCTATCTGCTTTCGCTCGACAATCTCCTTGCGCAGCGCTTCGTTGGATTCCATCAGTTTTGATTCCTGAGTTTTTATCGAACCTTCCAATTTATCGTGCTCTTTTCGTAGCATCGCCTGCGCCTGCCTGATCTCGGTGACGTCCTGGGCCGTTCCCGTGATGACTATGGGTTTGCTCATCTCATCAAAGGAGACTTCCGCCTGGCTGTGCATGATGCGCGCCTCGCCATCATGGCGTATAATGCGGAAATCAACGCTATATGGTTTATTCTCATGTAAAGCCGCATCTACGGCCTGCCGCACCAGTTGCCGGTCATCCGGATGCACAAAATCGAGAAATAGATCGAAAGAAGGTGTAATCTCCCGGGGATTCAGGCCAAAGAGGCGGTAGTGTTCATCCGACCAGGTTAGCGCGCCGTTGGCTAGATCCCGCGACCAGCTTCCCAAATGGGCGATACGTTGAGCCGCGGCAAGGTCGGCTTTAGTCTTGCCCAGCAACTTCTCGTCATGCCGCAACGTTTCTTCTATTTGCATTCTTCTGTTGAGTGAGGATTGGGCAAAAACACCGAAGCTGAGGAACATGCTGATGATAACCAAACGCATCCATATTTCATTGGCATCAGTGGGCAGGATTGATTCAGTAAACGAGCATGTATGAAACACGTAGGCATGAATGGCGGATTCAAGCGGCCAGTACCCTGTCGCGAAGGCTACGCCAAGGAAGATCATTCCTTTATTCTTCATGGTCATACGCTGTTCTATTCTACCCTTCGCGGCGTAGCACTAGACAGCATAGCGGCGGCAGTGTGATGCGCACCGAATGGGGCTGCCCCATCCATGTGATATCTTCAGCAAGCACGCCGCCGCTATTGCCCATATTGGAACCACCATATATTTCGGCATCGGTATTTATGATTTCCTTGTAAAAAACAGACTCCGGCACGCCTAAACGATAGTCATAGCGTGGCACCGGCGTCAGATTCAGAATAACCACCACGGCCCCGCCATGTTTGTCCCTTCGGATATAGCTGAGCGTGGACTGCGAGGCATCGTTGCAATCAATCCACTGAAAGCCGTGCGGCTCGAAATCCACCTCATGCAATGCAGGAATCTCCCGAGACAGATGATTCAGATCGCGCACCAGCAGTTGCAGACCGCGGTGCGGCATGAAGTTGGCCTGATCCCAGTCCAGGCTGGACGCATCTTTCCACTCGCCCCACTGACCGAATTCCAGGCCCATGAACATCAGCTTTTTGCCCGGATGGGTGTACATATAACCATACAGGGCGCGCAGATTGGCGAACTTTTGCCAGTCATCGCCCGGCATCTTCCGTGGCATTGAACCTTTGCCGTGCACTACCTCGTCATGCGAAAAGGGCAGGATAAAATTTTCGGTGTAGGCATAAATTTGAGAGAAGGTTAGTTCGCCGTGGTGATAGCTGCGATGCACCGGATCCTCTTTCATATAACGAAGCGTGTCGTTCATCCAACCCATATTCCACTTCATGGTAAAGCCGAGACCACCCAGATATGTCGGTCGGCTGACCATCGGAAAAGAGGTGGATTCCTCGGCCATAGTCACCGCGCCGGGGAATCGTTCATGCACAAGATGGTTGAACTGTTTGAGAAACTCAATGGCCTCCAGATTCTCTCGACCGCCATATTTGTTTGGTATCCACTCGCCTTCTTCACGTGAATAATCCAGATAAAGCATGGAGGCGACGGCATCAACCCTGAGTCCGTCAAGATGATACTGATCCAGCCAGAACAGGGCGCTGGCGATCAGGAAGTTTCTCACCTCATTGCGGCCAAAATTAAAAATCAGGGTCCCCCAATCCTTGTGCTCACCCAGGCGCGGGTCTTCATGCTCATAAAGCGCGCTACCATCAAAACGTGCCAATCCATAGGAATCTCTGGGAAAATGCGCCGGTACCCAGTCCAGAAAAACACCGATATCATGCTGATGGCAGTAATCAACAAAAGAACGAAAATCATCCGGGCCTCCAAAGCGGCTGGTCGGGGCAAAATAACTGACTGTCTGATACCCCCATGAACCATCAAACGGATATTCGGTGATTGGCAGAAGTTCGATATGGGTGTAGCCCATCCACTGACAATATTCGACAAGCTGATGGGCCAGTTTACGGTAGGAAAGGTAGCCTCCATCCTCCCGCCGCCAGGAGCCAAGATGTGTCTCATAAATGCAGAAGGGCCTGTCCAGACCCTGCCGTTCGGGGCGAGTTGTCAGCCAGTCCCCGTCATGCCATGCATAGGCCTTGCAATTATGGACCACGCTGGCGGTGGCCGGCCTCAATTCCATCTGCTGGGCGTATGGGTCTGCCTTGAGAAAAATATCACCGCCCCTGGCGCGAATCTCAAATTTGTATACCTCGCCTTCGCACAGTCCGGGGATAAACAGTTCCCATATACCGCTATTTCCGCGCACTCGCATCTGGTATTCACGGCCATCCCAGTGACTGAAATTACCGACCACGCTCACCCGTTCCGCATTTGGCGCCCAGACAGCGAAACCAACCCCCGACACCCCTTCATGCTCACGAATATGAGCGCCAAGTATTTTGTATTTTTCAAAATGATTACCCTCACCGATCAGGTGCAGATCAAAGTCGGAAAGCATGGGAGAAAAGCGATAGGCATCGTCGGCCTCCCAACGATGCCCTTCTACGTTTTCGATCCGGTAACGGTATGCCTGCTCAAAGTTTCCCTCTGGGAGGTGGACCTCATACATACCGTCTGTATGAATCTTCTGCATTGCAACAGGCTTTTTGTTCTGCCACAACACCCATGTCTTGGCAGCCCTGGGTAGAAAGGCGCGAATGACCACTCCGCCATCAGGGTGTTCGTGCCGTCCCAGATAATCAAAGGGGTCATGACCACGCGCCTGCAGGATTTCATACATGCGAGAATCGTTTCTGGCCTTTTTCATCTTCCGTCCTCCGTAATAAGCATGATGAAGACATCATTCTATGTGTTCGCCGGTAACTTTGATATGCTTACAATAGCAGGGAAAAAATGCAGGTACGCGACGGCGGTATTCCGCATAATCGGAATGTTCAGCAAGCATCCGCGCCTCTTCAAAGCGTGAACCGATAATGAAATAAGCGCATATGACCATTGTAAAATGCAATCCGTTCCAGGTCTGCTCAGGCATCGCCAACAGAATCAGCATGAATCCTGTATACATCGGGTGGCGCAACCAGCGATAGATGCCGCGCACAATAAACGGATCATTCCCCTTTCCCTCGTTTTTGAGGCCAAGGAAGGCCAAACCATCGATGGGTTGAAAAGCGGCAAGAACTGTAGTCAGTCCCACTACTTGTACCGCTACCAAAACAGTCCAAACCAGGCCATCGGTTTGATATAATGGCATATCCGGTAGTTGATGTACGAAGAAAATCCAGATACCCGTCGCCAGGAGAGCAAGGATTGAGTAAACCAACCGATAGCGGGGTTCATGCAAACCGTATCCGTAGGCCCACCGCTTGCACCGATGCGATGCCAGCAGACTGTGGGCGATGGCAAAGAGAAGCCCGGACACCCAGATCCAGACCGCACTTTCCCATTCAGGCATGTTGATGCATCTCCTGCAACAGTTCACCAAGCATGGCGAACTCTGCATTTCGGCTGCTGCCTTTGCGCCAGGCCAGGCCAATTTTCCGGCAGCTTTCATTGGGCATGGCATGCAGTTCGATATTTGAGCCTTGCAGCATCAGAGAATTCTGCGCCATGGCGGGAATAAATGTCACGCCAATGTCCGCCGCCACCATTTGAACCAGTGTTTGCAGACTCGTTGCGGCAAATCGGCTGATCTGGTCCGTATCATGCAGCTTGCATGCATGAAGGGCATGATCCCGCAGACAATGGCCATCATCCAACAATAAAATGCTTTCTTCAGGCAACGTATCGATATGAAGATCGCCTTTCTTGCCATCCAGCCAGCACGTTTCATGGCAACAAGCGAACAGGAATGGATCATCATACAGGGGCATCTTGACTACGTTCTTCATGTCAAAAGGCAGCGCAACAAGGATCAGATCGAGTTTTCCCGCGAGCAACTGTTCATGGATGACGCGTGTTTTATCCTCCCGAAGATACAGCTTCAGTTTTGGGAATCGTTTACGTATTTCCGGCAGAATGGGTGGCAGCAGGAAGGGGGCGATCGTGGGAATGACGCCAAGAGACAGGCGGCCATTGAGCGGCTCCTGACTGCTTGCCGCAATGTTTACCAACGCTTCAATGTTATTGATGCAGAGACAGGCCTGTTCGGTAATAGCGCGTCCGATATCGGTGAAAGCAACGCTTCTGTTCGTGCGGTCCACCAAATGAACATCGAGCTTTGTTTCCAGTTCCTTGATGGCAATGCTGAAGGCTGACTGTGATATGTGGCAGGCTATCGCCGCCCTGCCAAAATGCCGGTGTTCATTGAGCGCGATCAGGAATCTCAGTTGTTTTACTGTCGGCAATAACACCTCCGGAAAGTATTCAGCTTAAGCCTATTATTCTATTTAATCAATTGTTATGTTATAAACATTAAATTTTATATTTTATCAGGAGGGCCTATACTGTTGGCATGGTAAAGAAGACAAAAAGACCACAAACCATCTTTCAGGGGGTATATTTATGACACAGGATCACAGTGATCTGATTATTGAACTGAATAAGGATCTGGAATGGGAATATGCGGCGGCTATTCAGTATGTACAGCACGCATCGGTCATTACCGGTCCTGAATTCGAATCCATCCAGAAGGAGCTGATCATCCACTCCCAGGAGGAAATGCAGCATGCCGTCATGGTCTCCGAGCAGATTGATTTTCTTGGAGGCGTGCCGACCGTGGATGTCGAGCAGATAGACGTATCTCGGGAAAACCTTGAAATGCTGCGACAGGATCTCAAGGGCGAAGACAACGCCATCGTACGATATAAGGAACGCATTTATCAGGCTGAACAGCTCAGGGAGTATGGGCTCAGACGCATCATCGAGGACA
>CAZQZF010000102.1:0-7658 GCA_964597745.1 uncultured Zetaproteobacteria bacterium | reverse complement strand
TTCTCGGTGGTCGCCAGCCGGATATTACAGACACAGGTACCGTCCTGCGTATAGCGCGTCTCCGGATCCGCGCCCAGATTTCCGATCAGCATAACCTTGTTCAGCATATTTCCCTCCATAAACCCAGATTAGTCTCTTACCCACAATGTCTGATGCAAAATGCACAAGATATTTTACTGCGGTAAAAGTTTTGGCCTTTGTTATCCTTGTATCTCAGCGTTCTCCGTGGTCCAATCCTGTTGGGTTCCGGCTTCGCCGGGTTGGGTGTTAAGCTATGGTCATGCCCGCACCAAGGCAACACGTCATTCCGGCAGACACCTGCCAAGATATTGACCCGTGTAGGACTCCGGGCAGGCAGCTACGGCTTCGGGCGTACCCGCCACAACAATCCTGCCTCCCCGGTCTCCCCCCTCAGGACCAAGGTCCACGACCCAGTCCGCCGTCTTGATAACATCCAGATTATGCTCGATCACAATGACCGTGTTACCTCTGTCCACGAGGGCGTTCAATACCGCCAGGAGCTGGGCCACATCATCAAAATGCAAGCCGGTTGTAGGCTCATCCAGAATATAAACGGTGTTGCCCGTAGCACGCCTAGCCAGTTCCTTCGATAATTTGACGCGCTGCGCCTCGCCTCCGGACAGAGTGGTGGCTGACTGACCAAGTTTGATGTATCCAAGACCCACGCGCCTCAGGGTCTCAAGACGATTCCTGACGGGTGCGATATTGGTAAAAAACTCCACCGCCTCGTTGACTGTCAATGCCAGCACATCGGCAATATTTCTGCCCTTATACCGGATATCCAATGTTTCACGATTGTATCGCTTGCCCCGGCAGGATTCGCAATGCACATAAACATCGGGCAGAAAATGCATCTCCACCTTGATGATGCCATCACCCTGGCAGGCCTCACACCTTCCCCCTTTGACGTTAAATGAAAATCGGCCTGGCTTGTAACCGCGTGAGCGAGCCTCCGGCACGGCTGAAAACAGTTCACGGACAGGCGTGAAGACTCCGGTGTAGGTCGCCGGATTGGATCTTGGCGTCCGCCCGATAGGGCTCTGATCGATATCAATAACTTTATCCACCAGCTCACTGCCAAACAGCGCATCATGCTGCCCTACGCGCTCCACAAGCTTGCGATTCTGTCTGGCCAGCGCCCGGTAGAATGTATCAATTAACAGGGTTGATTTCCCTGAACCGGAAACTCCCGTTACACAGCTCATGCGCCCGAGCGGAAACTCGACATCCAGATGTTGCAGATTATGCGCCCGGGCTCCGCGCACGCCGATCATGGGATGATCCTGATCGACGGTTCTCCGCTTGGGTACGGGGATACGCTTGCGGCCACTCAGATAGTCCGCGGTCAATGATGCCTTGCAACGCATCACCTTTGCCAGCGGCCCGTCAACCACGACCTCCCCGCCATGTTCACCGGCTCGCGGGCCCATATCGACAACCCAGTCGGCTCGTCGAATGGTGTCTTCATCATGCTCTACGGCCAATACTGAATTACCCATAGCGCAAAGCTGTTCAAGCGTGGCCAGAAGACGGTCATTGTCACGCTGATGCAAGCCGATCGTGGGTTCATCCAGGATGTAGAGTACGCCGACCAGGGCCGAGCCAATCTGGGTGGCCAGCCGGATCCGTTGCGCCTCCCCGCCCGACAGGGTGCCCGCGGTTCGATCCAGGGAAAGGTAGTCAAGTCCCACCCGGACCATGAATCCGAGACGGGCAATAATCTCCTCCATGACCCGCTCGGCAATGGCCCGGTGCTGACTGGACAGTTTCAGACCCCGTGCCCAGGCCCTGGCCTCCCGCAGGGGGAGCCTGACAATCTCCGGCAGATTCCTGCCGGCGATCAGCACATGTCTTGCCGCCCGATTGAGCCTGGAACCATTGCAATCAGGACAGGCAACGGGATTGATATAACGCCCCAGATCCTCGCGAACGCCGGAGGATTCAGTTTCGCGGTATCTCCGGTCCAGGCTGGGAATAACGCCTTCAAAAACTCTAATGTAGTGGTTTATCTTACCTCCATAACTATAGTGTAAGTCAATCTTTTTACCATCTGATCCATACAATATAAAGGCCTTCTGATCCTCAGATAACGACGAGAATGGAGCCTGGATATCGATGCCCAGATGAGCCACCACGGCCTGCATGGTCTGATAAAAAAACGGGGTTTCCCGACCGGACCAGGGCGCAATAGCCCCCTGTTTAAGGGACAGGGAGGGGTCCGGAACCACCATCTCCGGATCAAAAACAATGCGCTGACCCAGACCGTCACATGTCGGGCAGGCGCCGTAAGGCGAGTTGAATGAGAACAGTCTGGGCTCTATTTCCGGATAGGAAATACCACAATCAGGGCAGGCAAACCGCTCGGAGAACATCAGCTCTTGATCATCCAGCAAGGCCATGAGCATGCCATTGCCGTAGCGCAGCGCGGTCTCGACCGAATCCGCCAAACGCGTACGCACGCCCTGCCGCAACACCAGACGGTCCACGACCAGTTCAATATTATGTTTCCTGTTCCGGTCAAGTCTCGGCGCATCTTCAATAGGCAGGATCTCACCATCGATACGTACGCGGACAAAACCATCGCTCCCGGCCTTCTCCAACTCCTTCCGGAACTCGCCTTTCCTGCCGCGAACAATCGGGGAAAGGATCTGCACCCGCGTACCATCAACCCGGCTCAACAGATCATCAATGATCTGACTGGCGTTCTGCGATGAGATCCGTTTGCCGCAACCGTAACAGTGAGGCTCGCCAATGCGTGCGAACAACAGGCGCAGGTAATCATAGACCTCGGTGACAGTGCCGACGGTTGACCTCGGGTTCCGGCTGGTGGTCTTCTGTTCAATCGAAATAGCCGGAGACAGGCCATCAATGGCATCCACATCCGGTCGTTCCATAATCCCCAGGAATTGGCGGGCGTAGGCCGAAAGCGACTCTACATAACGCCGTTGTCCTTCGGCATACAGGGTATCAAAGGCCAATGAAGATTTCCCGGATCCGGAAACGCCCGTAATAACCACAAGCTTATCTCGTGGAATATCCAGGGAAACATTCTTCAGATTATGCGTTCGCGCCCCGCGCACCCGAATGAATTGATCAGCCATACCGGGCTCAGGCTAACATTACTGCTACCACAACGGTCAATTTAAGGCATAATACGGAGCATCAAGAGCCAATCAAAAAATAAAGGGATAAGCCCATGAGCGATACCGAACCTGAAGTCCAGTCAGAAAACCCAACCCCTGATGCTGAAATAGTATCCGCCCAACAGCCCGATCCGGCCAGCGCCCCCGATCCTGATGTGGAAACCGAAAAAAAATGTCCGATTCCGGGAACTTGCCGCCGTGGGATTCATCTGCCACTGATCCTGTCTATTATCGCCATCCTGCTTGCAGGTTATGCGATCGCCACTTCTCTCTTACATGCACCCGCACCCGTGGTAAGAAGCAATAACCATTTCAAAACATTGAATACAACGGTAAACAAGCTTGGCAGCGAGATTGACCGGATCAACGGACGATTGAATGAACTTGGCCAGAACGTCCAAAAGATCAACGGACGCCTGGATGAGCTTGGCCAAAACGTTCAAAAGATCAACGGACGATTGAATGAGCTCGGACAAAACGTTCAAACCAACAAGGACAACCTCGTTCAGTCCAGGCTGAAAAAGCTACTCCTGAATATCAAGGAGATAGCGGCCATGGCCAAGACGGAAACCAGGAACAAGATATCGAAAGTGGAGGATATGCTGAATGCCATGACTTCGTCCGGTCAAAAAACCGGAGAATCGCCTGACGAAGAGCGGAAGGTTGCGGCTCCGCCATCCGAAACAACCACGGTGGAAAAACAGAAGCCCGGCGATACCCCTGCGAGCAATCCTGCCATATCGCCTGAGGATAAGGGGCCCAACACTCCAAGATCCGCTGAAACGTTTTAGCCTGCACTATTCATAAATACAGCCGCGCCCTCGCTTGTTCCTTTGCCCGCAACGAATCCCTCGTCGGTCGTCCGTATGCACGGCTACGCACTCCTTCCTCGGAATCCGTTGCGAACAAAGGTCCGGCGCGATCATCACGACGATTCATGAATAGTGCAGGTTAGGTTTCCAAATACCCGTGCACACGGGTTGATGGTTTATGCAGGGTAACTTCTCCTTCACGGTCACCGACAATGATCCGGTAAGCCTGGCTCGCCGCGGGTTGCTTACACTTTCACACGGGACTGTGGAAACACCTGTATTCATGCCGGTTGGCACGCTGGGCACCGTCAAGGCAATGCTTCCAAAAGACCTTCTGGATATTGGCGCGAGCATCATCCTGGGCAACACTTATCATTTAATGCTGCGTCCCGGCTCCGATCTCATTGAAAATCTGGGAGGCCTGCATCGCTTCATGGCCTGGGATCGACCCATCCTTACCGATTCGGGCGGTTTTCAGGTATGGTCGCTAGGGCAAATGAGAAAGATTGAGCCGAACGGGGTGCGTTTCCGTTCACATATTGATGGCGCGGAGGTCTTTCTGGGGCCGAAGGAAAGCATGCGGGTGCAGCGCCAGCTCGGAAGCGATATCGTCATGGTGCTTGATGAGTGCACCCCCTACCCGGCTGATTTTAATGAGGCGCGGGCCTCAATGCAGTTGTCAATGCGCTGGGCCGAGGAGTGCCGGGAATCTCTGCCTGAAGGATCGGGGCAGGCCCTGTTCGGGATTATTCAGGGAGGGATGTATCCTGAACTCCGTCTGGAACACCTGGCCAGAATCAGTAAGATAGGGTTTGAAGGGATTGCGATCGGAGGTCTGTCGGTCGGAGAACCGAAACAGGAGATGTTTGCCATCCTTGACAGCCTCGCCCCAATGCTCCCCGCCGGTCAGCCGCATTATCTGATGGGCGTTGGCACCCCCGCCGATCTGATTGAATGCATTGATCGCGGCGTGGATATGTTTGACTGCGTTATGCCAAGCAGAAATGCCAGAAATGGCATGCTGTTCACCGATTTTGGACCGATCCAGATCAAACACGCACGCTACCGGCAAGATAACCGGCCGGTAATGGAAGGCTGTGACTGTTATACTTGCCGTTATTTTTCAAGGGCTTACTTGCGCCATCTTTATATGAGCCACGAAATTCTATCAGCGAACTTGAATACTCTGCACAATCTCCATTACTATCTCGCGCTCATGAGCCGGGCGCGTACATCAATCAGAGAAGGAAAATGGCCCGGTTTCCGTGATTATTTTTTACATACCTACCATAATGGGCACCCAAAATCAGGAGAAACCGACTTATGAACTTATTCCGTTACCCGCGAGCTGCGCACACAGGGTTTTTATCCATCATCCTTGTCCTGCTTGACACCCACAATGCCTTTGCCAAGGACGCAGCTCCGGTGGCTGGAAGCGGCCTGATGTCTCTGCTTCCGCTCCTGCTGATTATGGTGATCTTTTATTTCCTCTTGATCCGTCCACAGCAAAAAAAAATGAAGGAACACCGAGCTGTTATTGAAGGTCTGAAGGTTGGTGACAAGGTCATTACATCCGGAGGCATGTACGGAACCATTAAGACCGTGAATGAACATGATATCAGGGTCGAGATCGCCCAGGGCGTTCGGGTCAAGGTCAAACGTGATTCCATCGCCAATCTGTCGAATTAGGGCCTGATCAGATGCATGCTTATCCCCGCTGGAAATTCTGGTTAATTATTGGCGTACTGGCCATTTCACTGCTCGGCAGCGCCGCCAACATCTTTACCCTGCCTTCATGGTGGCCCAAGGCGTTCAGCCAGCCGCTGAATCTTGGTCTTGATCTGCAAGGCGGCATCCACCTTGTCCTGGATGTGGACGTGGACAAGGCCGTAACGCGCAGTGTTGAAGACGGAATCGACACTGCCCGCCAGGCCTTGCGCTCAAACAAGATCAGATACCGAAACCTCGATACCGATGGCAAACAGGCTCTGCTGATCACTTTGAAACGCAGTGAAGACATTGACGCCGCCAAAACGATTCTGGAAAAGGCCTTCCCTGCCTATACGCTGACGGCTGAGACGAACGCCAATCGTATCGCCCTGAGCATAGGGTCAGCGGAGGCGGCTGAAATCAGGAAATTCGCGGTCGATCAGGCCATTGAGGTCATCCGGAACCGCATTGATGCGCTTGGAACCACGGAACCCGTTATCGTTAAACAGGGAAGCAGGCGAATCCTCGTGCAGATCCCCGGCTATGAAGATACTAACAGAGCCAAGAACCTGATTGGACGTACGGCGCAGCTTGAATTTAAACTGGTGGATGAAAAGGGAGATCTGCAAAAGGCCCTGAATACTGCACCGCCTCCCGGGGATGTTGTTATGTATGGCACACCCAAAAATCCCAAGGACCTGAAGTCCGGGCAGCCTTATCTGCTGAAGAAGCGAACTGAACTTTCCGGTACGGAGGTCGTGGATGCTCGGGTCAGCATCGATTCTCGCTTTAATGAATACGTGGTCAATCTGAAATTTAGCAGCAAGGGCGCCCGCAAGTTTGACAAGCTGACCAGCAGCCATGTCGGTGAACGATTCGCCATTATTCTGGAAGGCGTCGTCCAGTCCGCACCGGTTATACGCGAGCGCATAGCTGGCGGATCGGCCCAGATATCGGGAGGTTTCGCCCCTCAGGAGGCGCATGATCTGGCCATCGTGCTCCGTGCAGGCGCACTGCCGGCTCCAGTCAAGGTTGTGGAAGAACGATCGATCGGCCCAAGCCTTGGGCAGGATTCCATTGATATGGGACTTACTTCGATGGTTATCGGTGGCGTGCTGGTGCTTCTCTTCATGGTGGCGTACTACCGTATATTCGGTCTGGTGGCCAATCTTGCGCTCATCTTTAACCTGTTGCTGATCGTTGCCGCCATGAGCATGATCGGCGCCACGCTGACGCTGCCCGGCATTGCCGGTATTGTGCTCACGATCGGTATGGCCGTGGATGCCAATGTGCTGATCTTCGAGCGCATCCGTGAAGAGGTCAGACTCGGCAAGACGCCCTTTGCCGCCATTGACGGCGGCTTTGACAAGGCATTCACGACCATTGTCGATGCCAATATCACCACATTAATCGCCGCCATCGTGCTCTTCCAGTTTGGCAGCGGACCGGTCAAGGGCTTCGCGGTTACGCTGTCCGTTGGCATTCTGGCCTCCATGTTTACGGCCATTACGGTCACCCGCGCCATTATCTCCCTGGCCATGGAGAAACGTGGACGGGTGGAATCCCTGAGTATTTAAAGGAATCCGGCATGCAACTCATCTCTTCCGACACTCATCTTAATTTCCTGGGCAAGCGCAAGATCGCATTTACCATTTCCGGAATTTTGATACTGATCTCGCTGGGCTTCCTGGTGACCAAAGGTCTGAACTTCGGCATTGATTTCACCGGCGGCACGCTGGTCGAGGCCCGTTTTCAGAAGCCACCTGAAATTTCCAAGATCCGTAAGGCCCTGTCCCCGGCCGGCTATGGATCCGCCATTATCCAGGAGTTTGGTAGCCCGGAGGAAATCCTGATCCGTGTCCAAAATGCAAATGCGAAGGATTCCTCCGCGATCAGCAACAGTATTCTTTCGGGGTCGAACCGGGATTTCGGAGCTGAAGACGATCAGATGCGCCGGGTTGATATTGTCAGC
>CAZQZF010000101.1:0-7728 GCA_964597745.1 uncultured Zetaproteobacteria bacterium | reverse complement strand
TTCTTTTTCTCTCAAATTGCGCATCCCCCAACCCCCTTCCTCCTGACGTGAACTATGCTCCCGTACTTGACAACAATTCCGCCACCATGTCCGACGGCTATGTCCTGCCCATCTCGTCGTGGGTTCCGGACGGAAAAATAACAGCCGTGGTCCTGGCCCTGCATGGGTTTAACGATTATCGCAACGCCTTTGCCGGCACAGGGCCGTTTCTGGCCAAACATGGCATCCTCACCTATGCCTTTGACCAACGCGGTTTCGGAGAGACCGAAGGGTTTGGCCTATGGGCAGGCACGGATCGGATGATCAGTGACTTGCGAGCACTGACCCGGCTGCTCCGATTAAGACACCCCGGTCTTCCCCTGTTTCTTATGGGCGAAAGCATGGGTGCGGCGGTAATTATGGCTGCTCTGGGTCGACCGGATCCGTTGGATGTAAATGGCGTCATTCTTATAGCTCCCGCGGTATGGACTAGGGATACCATGCCCTGGTATCAGAGGGTGGCTCTGTGGATCGGCGCACACGCCTTTCCGTTCATCAGGGTTTCGGGGAAAGACCTCAATATCACGCCCTCGGACAATACCGAGATGCTGGCCGCCCTGACCCTCGATCCCCTGGTTATCAAGAAAACCCGCATTGGTACGATTGATGGTCTGGCCAACCTGATGGATGAAGCCGCGGCGTCATCAGGAAGGATCAGAGTGCCAGCGCTCATCCTTTACGGAAATCGCGATCAGATCATACCGAAAAGACCCGTTTGCCGAATGTTGCATGCCTTGCCCCCCGTCCCTCAGGGACAATGGCGTTTGGCTGTCTATCCTGACGGATATCATATGCTCACGCGTGACCTGGAGGCCGCGATCGTCCGCTGGGATATTGCCCAGTGGATCAACCATCCGAATGCTCCTTTACCTTCCGGATATGAACGACGACGGGATGGCCTTACAACCGACTGTTCGAATCTATGGAGGTGTCGCATTTCAATACGCCCTGATCATTCATGACTTTACGTTGATTTATCTGCTGCTAGGGTGTTGTTTATGATAGAAATGCGGGGAATGCCTAGCCGAGTCCTCATCTTTCTCCTTGCCTTCGGGCTAGGCGCATGCGCGACTCCGGCCAGTCACAGTACAAGATTAACAAGATCCCTTATCTCACCGGATATAATGAATAAATCTGGATCGGATGCTCGGGAAAAACTTGCTTCGACTGGCCCCATATCAACTAGTGCCGCATCCTTGCCTGTGTTAGAAACATCCAAAAAGGCAACCAATTCTCTCCCTGTCGACGACGGTCCTGGCCCTGCAACAATTGAATCTCAGAAGCTGCCGCTGGTCTTGACCAGGGGCTTGAGCGATAAGGAAATTTTGAGGATCAAGGCTGAGGCAAAGAAGGTCTTCTCGAAACATTGGGCTGTAAACGGAGTACGATCCACCTATTACCGTCAACGGATACTTGATGTGTTTGCTGACGTGGATGCCCCTCTTGAATTGCAGGTCATCCCCATTGTTGAATCCGGGTACAACCCTTATGCCATCTCGCCAACCGGCGCCATCGGGCTATGGCAGTTAATGCCAGGAACCGCCCGTCACCTTGGCGTGTTGCGAAATCGTTCTCTTGATGGCAGCAGACATGTGGAAGAAAGTACTCGGGCAGCCCTTAAATACTTGTTGCAGTTGAAGGATCACTTTCATTACTGGCCCCTGGCTATTGCCGCCTATCATGTTGGACCGGGCCATATGGATCGTAAATTACGCAGACACCCGTGGCGGCCAGAAAAGGGCCTTAAGCGCCTTCCGGCCCCACGTATCACACGGGCTTATGTTCGTCACGTGCTTGGCCTGGCGGCATTGTATCACGATGGCGAATGGAAGTTCCCTGATCCTATTGAAACCGAAAAGCTGACTGTGAATGGGCCGGTTGATCTAAATGCCCTGGAACGCTCATCCGGCCTCGACAGGACATCTCTGTTTCTGCTCAATCCCGGTCTGGAACAAAGCCGATATCTGGCTGGAAGAATCAGTTTCTATGTTCCCACTGACAAACTCACGCTGATTCAGGAAAAGCTCACCAATGCCAGGCCAGGGAGCGCATACATTACCGTTGCAAAGGGGGACACGCTCTGGGCTATCGCCAGACGGCACTGGATTCACATCGCGGATATCCGGCAATTGAATCCTGGCTTGGGTAAAGTTTTACACATAGGCCAACGATTAAATATCGCCGGCAGTGTTTCAGTAAAACGCAGCAATACAACTCTGGCTAATCCGCTCCTGACCAGGAGAAGGTTTATACGATACAAAGTTCGGCATGGGGATTCCGTCTCGCGCATAGCCCATAGGTTCAGGGTCTCTCCCCTGCTCATTGCCAGGGCCAATCAACTTGGAAGACACACCGTCATTCATCCAGGGCAGAAATTACTGGTCCCCACCTCTGCTCACTATAGGCGAAAGGCATCGCCATTAAATAAACGTCTGCGCTATACCGTCAGAAATGGCGATTCTCTGTGGCAGATCGCCAGAAAGTTCGGAACCTCGGTTAATTCCATTGCTCATGCCAATAAAATTGATAAAGGACACACAATTCAACCAGGTGATAGGCTCTGGATTCTAGCCAGAAACTGACCGTATTATCATCGCCGGTTCTAGTCTTCCTTATTGCTGTCATTGCAGGGGGATGTTCAGGTGAGTCCCCGCCACAAGATGAATCCACGGCTACTATTGAAACGACCGTCCCGGCAATTCCGGCACGTGGAGACCGGGTGGTTTCCGCCAGCATCGGAGACGCCTCCAACCTGATTCCTATGGTTGCCGGAGATGCCTCCAGTCATGCCATTGCCGGCCAGATGTATCTCTCCCTGTTAAAATATGATAAGAATCTGGACCTGATCGGCCAACTGGCGGAATCATGGCAGGTCTCCGGGGACAAGATGTCTATCCGTTTCCGATTGAGGCCGCATCTTCACTGGACGGACGGCGAACCGCTCACGTCCGAAGATTGCGCCTTCACCCTCGGACTCATCCAGGATGATCACACCCAGAGCCCGTACAAGTCTGATTATATCAAGGTAAAGAAATTTGAAGCGCCTGATCCCCTGACCTTCATCGTCCACTACGCTGAACCCTACTCCCCCGCCCTGTCATCCTGGGCGTCGCTGGCCATCCTGCCCAAGCACGTCTTTGAGCATGAGGACATCATGCACACCCCTCTGTCCAGGAAACCCAGGGCCACTATCGGCCCCTACGTTCTGTCGAGCTGGCAGTCGCACCAATCCATCCTGTTGCGGGCGAACAACGATTATTTTGATGGTCCGGTCTGGATTACGGTGCGCCTGACGCGAATTATTCCGGATTCCGCCCCCCCGTTTCTTGAGCTTTCCGCCGGTCACCTGGATTCGATGACATTGACGCCTACACAATATCGCCGGCTGTTCACCATCAAACCCCGGCTCGTTAAAGATTACCGGCGTTACAAATATCTGGATTTCGGCTATACCTATCTCGGATTTAACCTGAAGCGAAAGCCATTCGATGATCTCCATGTGCGCGAGGCCATTGCCTATGCCATTGACCGTCAGGAACTGCTGGACGGCGTACTCCTGGGCCTCGGCGAAGTTATCGCCACCCCATACAAGCCGGGAACTTTCTGGGTGAATAAAAACATTAGGCCAAGACCATATTCAATTGATAAGGCTAAAGAAATACTATCATCAGACGGCTGGACTGACAGTGATGGCGATGGCATCCTGGATAAGGCTGGCCGACGGTTGTCCTTCACCATTTTAACCAATAATGGCAACAAGCAGCGGGCCGATGCGGCCACGATCATTCAGCAGCGCCTGAAACAGGCCGGTATTGAGGTTAAGGTGCGACTGGTGGAGTGGTCGGCCTTTATCGAGAACTTCATCAATAAACGTAACTTCGAGGCGGTGATCCTGGGCTGGTCGCTTTCGCCCGAACCGGATCAATACAGTATTTGGCATTCATCGCAGACCGGAGAGCGTCAGTTCAATTTCCTCTCCTACGCCAATGACAAGGTGGATGAGGCCCTGGTACAGGCCACACGCACCTTTGACCGGGATAAACGCAAACGCTATTACGATCTGGTACAGGAGGAGATCCACAGGGATGTCCCCATCGTCTTTCTGTATGCCCCTTACTCGCTACCGGTCTTTCACAAGCGCATCCATGGCATCAAGCCGGCCCCGGCCGGCATCGGCTACAACAGCGAACACTGGTTCGTGCCGAAAGAAGAACAGAGGTACAGCATCTCCATTCAACCCTGAGAGCCAATTGCAAAATCCATGAGCGGCGATTGGCTTCCCCACTCCGGCCTGAATCACTCAAAACTGAATGTGGCTTCCTTAAACAGCTTGAGGCAAGCGTCGACAACATCGGCATCGTATTGTTTACCACGACCCCGCTTGATCTCGGCCAGAGCCTTGTCAATACCCAGCCCCGGCTGATAGGGACGATGGTTGGACATCGCCTCGGTCACATCGGCTACGACTGTGATGCGCGCCTCCAGACAAATCTGATCGCCCTTCAGACCCCGCGGATAGCCGGAGCCATCGATACGTTCATGATGCTGATGGACGATATCAGCCACCGGCCATGGAAATTCGACATCCTTCAGAATGTCGTAGCCCACCTGCGGGTGGGTCTGAACCAGGCTATATTCGAGATCGGTCAGCGGCGATGGCTTGCTCAGTATTTCGGCCGGTAGATAAATCTTGCCGATATCATGAATCATGCAGCCCCAGTGGATACCTTCGATCTTTTCCTCCTCCACGCCCATCGTACGGGCGATAGCAACAGCAAGTTTGGCTACGCGGCGCTGATGGCCAGCCGTATATGGGTCGCGCCCCTCCACAACCAAGGCAATCGCATGGATGGTGCCTTCCAGCGATATCCTGAGCCGGGCATGACTTTCGGCCAGCGCTTCGGTCGCCCGCAACTGTTCCGTGCGGTCATGCAGCCAGATGATACGCGCATCCCTGCCTTGCCAATGACCGGGGGCTGCGCGCATATCCACCTGGCGCACGCCCCGATCCTTCGTGGAAATTTCCATTCCAGCCTCTATATCGGTCACGGGCAGACCGAAGGGTTGGCCCAGTAACTCTTCTTCTTTCTTTTCCAGCAACGCCGTAGCGGCAGGATTGCAATAGAGCACGCAGCCATTCATATCCAGCACAACGATGCCCTCTACATTCTTCTCCATGGTCAGCCGGTAGCTCGCCTCCGATTCCCTGAGCGCCTCTTCCATCTGCATGCGTTCCCTTTCCATACCGGCGCGGCCGGCAAAGATCTTCAGGATGGCCGCGACATCTTCATGATCCGGTAAGGGCTTGTCATCAAGGATCCCCATGTGACCCGCCACCCGGCCGTCGTAGGCCTTCAGAGGTATGGCGAAATAGCTTTCCGCCCCCACCTCACGCAGCCATGCATCATCGGGATATTCCTTCTGAACATTGGCTTCAAAGTGCACCTGCCTGCCTTCAGGAATATGTTCGCATGGCGTACCGGCCAGACTCCAGGAAAAGTTTTCAGAAAAATCATTGCCAACCCATACCGCCAGGGAATGCGCCTCATTCATAGATTCTCCCGTAAGCTCGGCAACAAAGACAATTTTCACCTGCAGGGCCTTGGCGGCGGCTTGCACCAGTTGTCTGAAGTAATCCATACCGGCGTGCCTTGCGCCGGCCTCAGAGAGGAACCGAATCCTTTCGCTACTTTGCCGAATCGTGAGGGCCTGTTGTTCCCGTTCGGCAAGTAGTTGCGTGTTTTCCAGTGCGATAGCCGCGCTCGCGGCCAGTCCTTCAAGCAGCTTTATATCGTCTTCGACAAATGGACGCCCATCCTCGGGATCATGGATTTCAAAACAGCCGAGCAGTTCGCCGGAGCGGTTGAGGATGGGCACGTCAATGAGCTGATGGAAATCCAGCGCCTGCCTGATGTCCTGGATGACATACGAATCATGTTCGGCGTCGTTGGTTCTATAAGGCTTCAGGGTTTGCATGACATGGCCGGGAACGCCGTAACCCGGCTCAAACGTATAGTCGACAGGGCTCCATTGACCTTCGCGGCGGTATTCCCTGAATACCATACGTCCATCTTCTACTATGCCGGCGGTCCCAAACTGGGTATGCAGCAGGCCGGCGGCCGCATTGACCAGCGCCTTCCTGATGGCCGTTTGATCAAGTGTGGCATTGATTGACTGGCTGGCCTCCAGCAGGGATTGCAGCTGGGTCTGTTTGAGGGATAAATTATCTTCGGCCTGCTTGCGCTCAGCAATTTCCTCAATCAGCCGGTGCTGAATCCGGGCAGTAAGTTCGCCTTCCTTGACGGTTTTTCGAGTCATGCTGTAATTCCTGGCCGACCTGGCAGTTGACCATGCTCCATCACCTCAGTGTAAACAGGAAATATTTCACGGCAACCCGTGGCCTCGATCACCTCATGCAAGATGACGTTCGGGGCGAAGTAGTCATTCCGGGTGTCAATCATCTCCCGGGGTTGAATATGGACCAGGCTGAAATTGACACGAGTTTAGAAATCATATCTTCCACTTCTTCTTCAACAAGGGCTGAACTGCCTCCACCGGCAGCGGTTTGTTGAAATAATAGCCCTGCACCTCATCACATCCGCGCTCTACCATGAAGGCCAGTTGTTCTTTTGTTTCTACGCCCTCAGCCAGCACCTTCAGATTAAGGTTTCCAGCCATGGCGATGATGGTGGTGGCAATTGCGGCATCCTGCTTATCGTCCGGCAGGTCATGCACGAAGGACTGGTCAATCTTCAGCGTATCCATGCTAAAGCACTTCAGATAGCTCAGTGATGAATAACCGGTGCCGAAGTCGTCCATGGCCAGACTGAGGCCCATATCCTTCATATCCCGCACCAATTGAATGCCTGCTTCCGGATTATCCATCAGGCAGGTCTCGGTCAACTCCATCTCCAGCATACCCGGCTTGATAGAGAAGGAATCCAGCACATCGGCCAGTAAATCCAGCAATCCCTCATCCCTGATCTGGCGGGCCGACAGGTTGACGGCCATACGTACATTCAGGTCAGCCTGTTGCCAGGCGCAATGCTGGCGGCAGGCCTCCTCCAGCACCCAGCGGCCGATGAGAATGATCAGGCCTGTCTCTTCCGCTACCGGAATAAATTTGAACGGTGGAATCAGCCCATGATCCGGATGTTGCCAACGGATTAGGGCCTCTACGCCAATAGTCCTGCCGGTGACAAGATCAATCTGCGGCTGGTAATAGAGCACAAACTGATGTTGCTCCAGCGCCAGCTTTAATTCTTCCTCCAGCCGCCGCCGCGCCTCGAGCGATCTCGTCATCTCTCTGGTAAAAAACTCGTGTCTGTTCTTGCCTTCGTGCTTGGCCCGGTACAGGGCGATATCGGCATACTTCAGCAACGCCTCACCATCCATGCCGTCATCCGGAAACAGACTGATACCAAGGCTGAAGGAGACGTTTACCTTCCTGCCATCCAGCAGCAGTGGCTGCTGCATGGCGGCAAGAGTTTTCTCGGCCACAGCCATGACATCCTGCGCGGATGTGATATCGGACAGGACGGCGACAAATTCATCACCTCCCAGCCGGGCGACCGTATCGCCCTCGCGTACGCTTGCCTTCAAATTTCCGGCAACCATGTGCAGCAACCCATCGCCGGCTGGATGGCCCAGGGACTCGCCTGTCCCAAATACACAGATGAGGTAGCCGCC
>CAZQZF010000100.1:0-7756 GCA_964597745.1 uncultured Zetaproteobacteria bacterium | reverse complement strand
TATTTGAACCATTCGTTACCGGAAAACAGCGCGGAAGCGGTCTTGGCCTGGCCATTGTCCAACGCGTCATGCATGAGCAAGAAGGCAGGGTTCTGCTAAAAGCCGAGCAGGGCCGGACGGCATTTATCCTGCAGTTGCCGCTCCGGGACAAGGTTTGATGCGCGCGCTCGTAGTAGATGACGATGAGGGGATCCGTTGGGTGCTCTCCAGGGTGTTGCGAGAAGAGGGATTTGAAGTCAGTCAGGCCGAAACTCTTGCCGAGGCGGTGCGCAATTCCCGGGAGCAAGCCATCGATCTTGTTTTTCTTGATGTCTATTTACCGGATGGCAGTGGTCTGAAGGCCTTGAAGCAGGGTATGTTTTCGGCCCCGGTCATACTTTTGACGGCGGAAACGACATTTGATAATGCCGCCAATGCGTACAAATCAGGGGCCATGGAATATCTGCCCAAGCCCTTTGATCTTGATGAGGTGCGTGCGCTGTCGAGAAGGATCAAGCCGCAACCCGGGCAGGCTCCTGTAAAGGAGACGGTAAGCGACAGGCATGGCCTTATTGTTGGCAAAAGTCCCGCCATGCAACACCTCTTCCGAACACTGGGCCGGGTTGCGGCCTCCGATTTAACGGTATTGATTACCGGCGAATCGGGCACAGGAAAGGAGCTGGTGGCGCATATCCTGCATGAGCAGAGCCGCCGGGCAAAAAACCCGTTCATTGCCATCAACGCGGCGGCAATACCGGCAGAGCTTCTGGAATCTGAACTTTTCGGGCATGAACGGGGCGCCTTTACCGGTGCGGATCGTTCTCGGCCGGGACGGTTCGAGCAGGCTGACAGCGGCACGCTTTTTCTGGATGAAATTGGCGATATGCCGTCCAGCTTACAGGTCAAGTTGCTCCGTGTTCTTGAAGAAGGTCGTGTGCAACGTATAGGCGGCAAGGATAGCCGACCGGTGAACGTCCGTTTGCTGACCGCTACTCATCAGGATCTGAAACAAAAGATTGCCTCTGGAAAATTTCGGGAAGATCTTTTTTATCGCCTCAATGTAATCCCGGTGAATATTCCACCGCTCAGGGATCGGAAGGATGATATCCCCGAGTTGGCCGAGCATTTAATGCACGAAGCAGCCACGGAATTATCTATGCAGCCGCCAATCATACTGGACGAGGCGCTGGAGCTGTTAAGCTCCCACGACTGGCCCGGTAACGTGAGGGAACTGAAAAATGTTATGCGCCGGCTGGCGGTGCTGACGCCTGGGGCTACCATTACGATCTCCGACGTTGCCCTGTCGCTGGGGAATCATGTGGCCGGTGAACCGCGCGAAGAGAAGTTGGGCGAAGCTGTGACACGGTGCATGAAACATTATTTTGATCAATTGGGCTATGGCAGGCCGGTTGATTTGCATAGTCACCTGCTTGAGCAGGTTGAACCGGCTTTGTTTTCACTGGTTATGCGGCGTGTTAAGGGGAATCAGATCAAGGCCTCGGAGATGTTGGGCCTGAACCGCAATACGGTTCGTAAGAAGCTAAAGCAATATAAGATCAACCCGGTCGATTTTCGCTAGTTACCTACCCGAAAATCTAATATAAAAAGCACAAGAAGCATCCACCACAAAGGCACGGAGACACAGAGGCAGACAATAAAAATTTATGGTTTTACTCTGCGAACCTCTGTGCTCTCCGCGGTTCAATCTTGCTTGGTGTTGGCTTAAGGTTGCGTTCCGCCTGGGAGCGGCTCAGGTATGAAGGAGGTATGAATTGGGGTAAATTGGACAAATTTACGGATTCTATCGTTGCCCGGACGGCCTCACCCAGGGCCTGGAACCGGCTTGCTCCGAGGGGCAGGCGTTGCCATCCTGGTAACTCGACAGGCGGTTTAGCCTGGCTCGCAAAGATTCCGGGCGGCATTTTTCGCACTTCTGACCATGGCAGTATTCGATCCTTCCGCAGGGCTCGGTCATTAACAAAATGACCAACATACGCATCACCTGCCCGGGCGTCTTCCAGGATCCACACAGGCTGCCGGGATTGGGACTGGAGCGCGGTAATGGCCAGCGAAGACACGCTAAGCATGGGAAGATCCAGCCGCGAATTGATACCGGCCAGAATTGATGCGGAAATGCGCAAACCCGTGAATGAACCGGGACCGACGCCCAATGCCAGTAGATGTAAATCTACCCATGTGAGACCAGCCGTTTCCATAACAGACTGCAACAACGGCAGGATAGCCATGGAATGCGGTTTGTCTCTCGGGCATTCAGACCCGAGACAGCGCCGCTTACGATCCAGAACGACAGCGGCTGCCTGTCCACAGGAAGCATCCAGGGCCAGGATATTATAGTCTGGCATCAGGGATCTATGGCTCACCGCCAAGGCGCCAAGGCACGAATAAATATAGAGCTATATCGCTATTGTCTTCCTCACTCATATCAAACTCATCTTCTTTAACTAAGCCGTCCATAAGAGTGCAAGCCTGACAGGAACATATTAACGCCAACAAAGCAGAACAGCGTCACAAAAAAGCCTACAACCGTCCACCAGGCGAGGGATATGCCACGCCAGCCATGTGTGACTCGAACATGCAGATAAGCGCCATAGGTGAGCCAGACGATCAACGCCCAGGTTTCCTTGGGATCCCAGGACCAGTAACCGCCCCATGCTTCCGCTGCCCAGGCTGCTCCCAGGATAGTGGCAAGCGTAAAGGCTGGAAAACCAATGGCAACGGCCTTATAGGCAAGATCATCCAGTTGTTCCAGGCTTGGGAAGACCGCCAACAGACGGGAGTTGGCTCCCTTCTTTTCGAGTCGGTTTCTGATCAGGTAAGCCATGCCTGCGGCGCAGGCAACAGCAAAAGAGCCATAACCAATAAAGTTCATTGGCACATGAATCTTCATCCAGTACGACTGTAGCGCCGGAACAAGCGGCTGGATGTCCGCATGGCCGTGATAGGAGAGCCAGATTCCGAAAAATACGCCAGCGGATACAAGCGCCATGACGAATGCGCCCATGGCACGCGCCTGATAACGGCGTTCCATGGCCAGATAGATCACGGTGGTGATGCAGAACAGGAGGATAAATACCTCATACAGATTGGATACGGGGGCATGTCCGATCGCTACGTCAATCATGTAGGACTCATACCATCGAAGCAGCAACGCCGAGCCGCCCGAATATGCAGCCAGCCAGGCGCTGGCGGTAGCCATTTTCCCGATAAAGGATTCCGGTGCGAACAAATAGGTGATGTACAGGAGCGCGGTAAACAGGAACAGGACATTCATGGTCATGATAATCCGGCCGGAGACCAGGTTAGACTGATCGGCATATGAGACATGGGATGGCTCGAATTGAGCCAGAAGGCCGGCAAGCAGAATCATTATCACCCCGCCATCCAGCCACGGGACGACATTTATCGAAATTCTGGACTCAGTTATGGAAGGTTTGGACATGGCCAGAGCGGAGCCGATAGCAAGACCCGCTATGGCGCCAATTCCAAGCCAGCTAAAGGCTGACAGGGTCAGAAAATGCAGTAATCCTTCATTACCGTAACCGGTTGGTCCGTACATGCTGTAGGCGGATACGCCGGCAATAGCGCCCAGATAGGCGCAGAACCGGATAAAACCGGGCAATCCCTGATTCATGGTCTGAAAGCTGAAACGCGATGCGGTTATTGCAGTCATGTTTGTTCTCCCTGATGTGAATAGATCTCGAAAGAGTGATCCAGCTTCCTTAAAATTTCGTGAAATTCATTCTTGAACCCGATCATATTGCGATTGGTCATACCCCCTACGCTGAGCCTGATGTTTTTGCCCACGGGTCTGATCACCACCCACAGCTTGCGGCGTGGCATATAAAACATGATACACAGACCGATGACAAGTATGGCGCTTCCAATCCACACGATATTCATGCCTGGATCGCGTGAAAGCTGCAGACCAGTGTAATAGACTTGGTCGTAATCCTCAAGAATCGGGATAAATGGCCATGGTATATTGGGCAGGCTGCTCATAGCCTGAATGACGCGGTTCCCCATCTGTTCAAAATGTTTTGGCCGCTTGTCACCGAATACCTTGTGCATTGCCTTGTTAAAAGCCGCGAAATTGGCGGATTTATCGGAACTTCCCCTGCGCTTCTTGAGTACGTCCACAAAGTTTTTGTATAGTTGCCAGTCGGTGGCTTTAGTAAAGTCCAGGCCCAGCAAGAATGGTTCGTAATCCTGGTCCTCGCCAGTTGTTGAGACGAACATTAGATGCCCGCGATTCTCTCCCTTTAATTCTAATGGGTTCATAAAACTTTTGACCTTGACCGGTTTCAATCCTGGCCCACGCACAATAAGTTCAACAGCAGGTCCCAGATCCTTAAAATCTTTAGGCTCGCCCTGATTTGCCATGTTTTCGATATTAAACGGACGGAAGTTGACTATTTCAAGACTCATACCGGTCTTTTTGTCATGCCAGGTGTCATAGACCTTGGTATTGATCGTTGCCTTGCTGCCATCATCGAGATGAAACAGATTCAACTTGATCTTCGAGCCGCCATCCCCGAAGCTGGCCTGGTAGATACGCACGCCTTTATACAGTAAAGGCTCATTGACGATGATGGCCTTTTTGTGGATGACTTCCTTGCCACCGTCAATGATGGACAGTGTGCTGCGGAACGCTTTGGGCATGCCTGTTGGATAGAAATCAATGAAGAATTTGTCGCAATGAATGGTAAAAGGCATTTTCAGAGTGGCGGTAACCGTGCCTTTTAAAAAGCCGATGGTATCCCCATCGCCACCCTCGACGACGGTCATGGAGCCGCGGAATCCGTAATGTACTGAAACCCAGCCTCCAATAAGAATGACAAGGATGGCGGCGTGCACCAGGATATAACCCAGTTTATTGAACCGGCCCTTATCAGCTCGCAAATAAGCTTTCCCATCATGCCCTTCCAGACGTAAGTTCCAGCCCCCGAGTTGGCGCCGGACCCGCTCCTGAACGGTGCTGATGTCTGAATCCTCGATATTCCAGTGCTGCAAATGATGAAACCGCTGCAGGGACTTATCGGCAATCACCACCTTGCCCTTGCGCATTTCCTTAAGCATACGCGGCGTGTTGCGCCACAGACAAACGGCCAGGGAGAGCATCAGGAAACCAAGCAGAGCCAGAAACCACCACGAATGGTACATATCGAATAGGCCAAGCAGACGAAATACCCAATACCAGAGTGGTCCAAACTGATTCAGGTAATCCTGTTGAGCCTGATTCTGAATAAGCACCGTGCCGATAACGGAAGCAATGGCCATGACAACAAGCAGGATAATGGCCAGGGACATAGCGCCCAGCCGGTCGATCCAGGGTTTGAACTGCTGTGAAAGGCTACTCACGCGGGCCACTCTAAAGCAGAGTCATGATGTAAAAAAACCATAAAACGAAAGGGGAATATCATTTATCTTAACCGCTGTATCCTGTTTTTTTTAAGTAATAGCATGGCCGAAGGCCTTTCAAGGGGGCCGTTTCCTCCTGTCCATGCTCTGATATAACGATGCCACCGCATTCCGAGATGCAGGCCGGGTTGCCGCACCGGTTGCCCCCTGCGGTTGAGGCTGGTGGAAATCAGCAGGCCTCCTGCATGGGAGGCAAGACGCCTGCATGCAGGGGTTCCATCCACCCTGAGGGCCAAAAGACCCTTCTGATAGCAGCAGCCAGGCAGGCCCGGCCGACCCGGGAAGACGAGCGTCGTGGTTCCCGGCCAATATTGTTGCATGGACCGCCGCAGGACCGGTCTCCAGTAGCGGACCCAGCGTGCGGCTTCCTTTCTAGAAGCGACCAGCAGAAGAAAAGGCCCATTTCTTTGCTTAAATCGCTGCAACAACCGGATTGCATTGACATTTCCAGGATGTGCCGCTATACCCGGCAGGGTTGATGATTCATGGGCAACAAGGCCGCCATCGCGTAAAATCCGGGCAAGTTTCAAGGGGCGAATCCCGTGTTTTAAAAAGCGCCTCAATCGCCGGGCGTTGACCGGCGTGAATCCGCCAGCAATTTTCCAATACCCGCATCTTCCAGGGCAAGAATCTGAAGCGCCAGCAGGGCGGCATTTCTGGCCCCGTTGATGCCGACAGTAGCCACCGGGACGCCGGGCGGCATCATGACCGTGGAATAGAGGGCATCGCGTCCCTCCATCGGACCCGAAGCAATTGGCACGCCAATCACCGGTCTTTCCGTATGGGCAGCAACGATACCGGCAAGATGGGCGGCCATGCCAGCCCCGCAGATGAATACCTGGCAGCCTGCCGTCTCGGCGCTCTTTACCGTCTGTACGGTAGCATCGGGTGTGCGATGAGCAGATCGCACAAGCATCTTATAGGGTACGCCAAATTCTTTCAGCACGGCGGCGCTCTTCTCCATCACGGGCATATCACTTGTGCTGCCCATGAGAATCAATACCTTGATTGTATCCATCATCTATCCTTTTTCCCTTTCAATGGCCCGCCAGCCGATATCCCTTCGATAAAAGCCTCCCGGCCAGTCAAGATACGCAAGCGCAGCATAGACCTTACCCTGCGCCTCGGCTACGGTATGACCGAGCGCATTGACTCCGAGCACACGACCGCCGCTATTTACAATCATACCATCCCTGTGGGTTGTGCCAGCATGGAAGACCGTTGCTCCAGCCGCTTCCACCGCATCGAGCCCACCGATTTTTTGTCCCTTGGTGTAGCTTTCCGGATAACCACTTGAGGCTACGACAACCGTCAACGCCGCCTGCTCGTACCATTCCATTTTCATCCCTGCCAAGCGTCTTTCCGCGGCGGCAAGCAGCAGTTCCCCGAGATCGGATTTTAATCTGCTCATCAAGGGCTGGCACTCCGGGTCGCCAAAACGGACGTTGAATTCAAGCACCTTTGGACCTTCGGCGGTCAGCATCAAACCACAGTAGAGTACGCCAACGTATTCGATGCCGCGCGCCTTTAAGGCCTTCACAACCGGTCTTGCCATCTGTTCCAGCGCCATTTGTTCAACCTCCGGCGTTACGCACGGCGCCGGTGAATATGCACCCATGCCGCCAGTGTTGGGGCCTCTGTCACCGTCCAGTTGACGTTTGTGATCCTGGCTTGAGGCCATAGGCAGGATATCGTCACCCGAAACGACAAAAAACAGGGACGCCTCTTCCCCCGCCAGAGCTTCTTCGATCACCACTTCATGGCCCGCGGAGCCAAACACATTGCCAGCCAGCATGCCGCGGGCCGCGGTCACCGCTTCATCTACCGTTTGCGCCACAATAACACCCTTACCGGCAGCCAGTCCCGATGCCTTGATCACGATTGGCGCACCCCAGTCTCGGATCAGGGCCTCAGCCCTGTCAGGATCGGTGTGCACCTCAAATCGGGCCGTCGGCACACCCGCCTCAGCCATCAATTGCTTGGCGAATGCCTTACTGCCCTCGAGCTCAGCCGCTTCGCGGTCCGGGCCGAACACAGCAAAGCCCTCTGCCCGCAGACGGTTGCCCAACCCCTTCACCAGAGGGACTTCCGGGCCGATAACGACCAGATCGGGTTTTTCATCCCGCGCCAGAGTCATCAGGCCATCAATATCTTCCGCGGCAATGACTGTACAACGGGCATCTTTGGCAATCCCGGCATTGCCTGGCGCGCAGATCACTTCGGAAACGCTGGGACTCCGTTTCAGTTTCCAACACAGGGCATGCTCGCGCCCTCCGCCGCCGACCACCAGAACTTTCATGTTTTACTCCGTAAATCGTGATAAGGCGCAGGTTAACGT
>CAZQZF010000099.1:0-7761 GCA_964597745.1 uncultured Zetaproteobacteria bacterium | reverse complement strand
TACTTGATCCTGTGAAGGGGCGTGTTCTGGTAGATGGAAAAAGTGTGCATGGCAAGCGTCTCAAATCATGGCAACGTATTATAGCCCATGTTCCACAAAGCGTTTTTCTTTCCGATGGTACGGTTGCGGAAAATATTGCTTTTGGTGTGCCTCATCAGGCTATTGATATGGAACGAGTTAAACAGTCTGCTCGACAGGCGCAACTGGAAACTTTTTTTAACGGGGTGGAATTGGGTTACCAAACGGTAGTCGGGGAGCGCGGCGTGCGGCTATCCGGCGGTCAGCGGCAGCGTATCGGTATTGCCAGGGCATTGTATAAACAGGCCAGCATTATCGTGTTTGATGAGGCGACGAGCGCATTGGATAATGCCACCGAGCGATCGGTGATGGAGGCCATTGATGCTCTGGATTCAGATTTAACGATTTTCCTTATTGCCCATCGCCTTACAACAGTGCAGGGCTGTGACACAATTCTTGTGCTGGATCAGGGGCACCTGGTAGCACAGGGTAGCTATGGGCAGTTGATCGAAAGTTCTCCGGCTTTTCAAAGAATCGCCGAAGTCCATGGCGCAAAAAATATAGCGGAGGGCTTTCGATGATTCCTTACGGCCATCATTATATTGATGAGGATGATATTCAGGCTGTGGTGGATGTACTCAGAAACGGCGCACTCACTCAGGGGTCGCGAGTCGCCGGGTTTGAACGGGCCGTAGCGGATTATGTCGGGGTAAAATATGCAGTCGCCGTTTCAAGCGGTACGGCGGCGCTGCATCTGGCCTGTATGGCTGCGGATATAGCCCCTGGAGATGAAGTGTTTACGACCCCGAATACCTTTGTGGCCAGCGCGAACTGTGTGTTGTATGTAGGAGCACGACCGCAATTTGCAGATATTGATCCACAGACACTGAATATTGACCCGGACGACCTCTCTCGCCGCTGTAATGCTTCAAAAAAAGTTAAAGCAATCATCCCCGTCCACTTTGCCGGATTACCATGCGATATGCCACGTATCCGGGCGATTGCGGATGAATACGGATCTGTCATCATTGAAGATGCATGTCATGCGCTTGGCGCACAATATGAGGATGGAAGCAGGGTAGGGAACTGCCGATTCTCGGAGATGACGGTTTTTTCCTTTCATCCGGTTAAGGGCGTTACTGCAGGTGAAGGTGGCATGATTACCACCAATGATGAACATCTTTTGCAAAGGTTGGTCAAGCTGCGCAGCCATGGCATCTGTAAGGGAAATTTTGAATTCCCCGGAATCAGTGTGGCCGACAAAACAATATTGAAGACAGATGTTGCCCTGGAAGAAGGTGAGTTGAAGCCCTGGTATTACGAAATGCAGGAACTTGGCTACAACTATCGTATTACGGATATTCAGTGTGCGCTGGCAATATCCCAATTGAAAAAGATTGATGCGTTTCTCCAACGCAGGAAGGAAATAGCAAAGGCCTATGATGAAGCGTTTCAATCGTTTGAGGGCGTAAAAAGAACGCAGTTGCAGGGTAGACAGCTAAGTTCACATCATATCTATGTGCTGCGGATTGATTTTAACGGTCTTGGTTTGTCCAGACATCAAGTCATGAAGCAACTCGCCTTTCGTAGAGTAGGTAGCCAGGTGCATTATATCCCCGTACCTATGCACCCATATTACGAAAAACTCGGTTTTTGCCTGCAAGACTATTCAGAAACTGAAAAATATTATCATGAAGCATTGACCATTCCAATTTATTACAGTCTGACAGACCAGCAGGTGACCAAGGTGATTGATGCAGTGCAAGAGGTTATTGTTGCTGGCAGTGTTAAGCCATAGGAGAATAGTCATGGGATATTCCGATATCGTTGTGCGTGGATTTGTTTCCCTGTTGGCTGGAAAAAAATCATGCGCCTGACTGATGATCAAATCCAGGCTATTTGCCAGCTATCCCGCCAGGTAGCAGGCAATCAGGTTCGCGTACGCGTGTTCGGCTCAAGGCTTGATGACCATGCCCACGGCGGAGATCTTGATCTCATGCTCGAACTGACAGAATCCGTGGATAACCCTGCTCTTATGGCAGCACGACTATCAGGGCTGGTGTCGCGCACCATGCATGGTCGCAAAGTGGATGTTCTGCTCAGCGCACCCAACCTTTTGCGCTTGCCTATCCATGACATTGCATTTAAGAAAGGACAACTGTTATGACGCTGAAGCCAGAGACCGCGCTGCGCCTGCAATTTTTGACCCGAGTTGTGCGCAAGGAATGTCGACACCTCACTAGTACAGATGGGCGCTTGTTTGGGGGATCGTTTACCTTGGAACAGGCAACGATGCTCGATGCAGACCCTGATCTGGCAGAGCGGGTCGAAGCGTTTGTCGGCAGGTTTGGCCGCCTGCAAGATACAGTGGATGATAAACTGTTGCCTATACTCTTGGATGCCTTGGGCGAAAAATCAGCCACCACCATCGACAATCTTGACCGGGCTGAACGATTGGAATTGCTCCAGTCTGCCGATGAGTGGATGACCATGCGCAACCTCAGAAACCAGATGGTTCATGAATATGTTGAAGATCCGTCCGTGCTTATCAGCGCACTACAATCTGGACACTCTTTTGTGCCAGCACTTGTTGCCGCTGCTGATAGTATGATTGCTGAAATCGAGCGGCGAGGTTGGGCGTGATTCAGATCATCTTGATCTGTCCCGGTATCAATTCATGAAGCTCGCCCTCGTTCAATTTGGCATGCCCTATGGTGTGGGCAGGCCAGTCGTGGCGTAGGTAGCCAGGTACACTATATTCCCGTGCCCATGCATCCATATTACGAGAAACTTGGTTTTCGCCTGCAGGATTATCCGGAGACGGAAAAATATTATCATGAAGCGTTGACAATTCCGATCTATTATAGTTTAACGAATGAGGAGGCGGCCAAGATCATTAAAGCGGTGCGGGAAGTCGCAAGTGCTTGATTCCGGCATGATGTTTCCGAGGCAGAAATTGCCGAAGTGCTCACGAGTTGCATTAGTCTCGACAGCACCCTGGGTTGCAACAAGGAGTTCATAATCCATTACCGTTCATCGCTGTTCGTTTTGCAAGCTGCATAAAGAATTAGAGTGTTACCCGGGATAGATACCATGCAGAGGATAATTCTGGAAACCGATACGATCTCCAGATCAGGCAATATCGCACTTTATCCGTCGTTGGCAATGAACCATGCCGGGCGTTTGGGCCTTGCATGGTACGAGTACGGATCGCCATATGAGACGGACAGGTCTGACATATGGCTGTCCCTGCAAGATACTGAAGGGCTGTGGGCCAAGCCCATAAACGTGTCGGGAGGGATAAGCTATAATAACGGTCCCAGTCTGATATGGGTGAACAAGGGTAAATACTGGTGCTGTGCTTGGCATTCCTGGCGGCCACCGGGCAAGGAACCGTTCACTGCGGACGGGGATGTGACGAATTTATGGGCCAGCGAAGTTTCGGCGCATGGCGCTGTGCAAACACCGCATCAGGCGCTGCCTGGGACTGCCAATACAGAGTATGCGTCTCTGGCTATGGCTCCTGATGAAGAATTGCGGCTGCTTTATCAGGACCGCGAGCGGCACTTGCAGTGTTTGTCACAGCCCGATCCGGGCAGGCCAGTCAGATTTTCTCCCGGGATTGATTTACCTGCCGACCCCGGTGCGGGGCGGTTTGGGGATGTGTGCTTTGCTGCGGACGGAACTTTGTGGATTGCCTACGTGGGTGAGGAGGGCGGTATCTACCTGGCCTCGAGAGGCGGGGCGGGGCATTGGAGCGATCCGCGACGTATCAGCCCGGACAACGGCACCATGTTTACGCGCCCCAAGCTCAGTCTGTCCACAAATGGGGCTGCTTGGGTGGCCTGCCATAGCAACACCTGGGGAAGTCGCACAGCACGTTATCGTGTGCGGACAACGGGTTCTCAGTTGGCTATGCGGCTAGAAAGTGAAGATAGCCCCGGCAACCATTGCTGGACATGTAATGCCATTTCATTACATGGCACAGGGTATGAGCGGACTTTCAGCTTCGGTCCGGATGTATTCGCACTTCCTAAAGATGTTACGGCGGTAACTGTAGAGAACAGTCTGTACGATCAAGAAAGAGGGTTCGGTTTCGATAGCATGCACAGGAGCCAGTTGCGTAAGCTTGGGGATGAAGTAACACGGGGGTCATTTTTCGATGATGTACCAGCTACATTTCGTGTTGATCTTCCAGCCGGTGAATATGAGGTGGAGGTGGTTTACTCCCCATGGATTGCCCCCACAACGGGTACTAGGGTTTTCTTTGAAGGAGAAGTTTTGGATGTGCAATTGCCCAACCAAGAGCGAGATGCAGTCTTCATCCTGCAGGTTGAGCCTGATGCAGACGTGCAAACCCTGATGGTTTCCAAATGGGAGGGATACGACGAGAATCGTCCCAGCAAGCTAGTGCATGACCTGCGGACGGACCAAAAACATCTGGCTTGGACATGTTATGGGCCGGAACATGTAGAGATTGTTTATGCTTCATTTACATTACCCTGAAGGTGGGCGTACAAGTGGAAAGAAAATGTTCTTCAATGCAGGAAAGACGAGTGACCTGCATTGCTGAAGTTGGCTCCAACTTCAACGATGATCTGGACATGGCCAAGCGCTACGTGCGCGCCAGTGCAGAGGCAGGGGCGGACGCTGTTAAATTTCAGACCCTTAAGAAACACCTTATTATCTCGCCTGTCACCAAAGTTAAGGGAGTGGTGGTTTCGTATCCGATCTACGATATCTTCAAAAGCGCTGAGCTGCCAGAGGCCTGGCATTTCGAGCTGAAGAAAGAGGCGGATGCCGCTGGCATAGAGTTCATCAGCACACCGTTTTACCTTGAAGCCGTTGATCTTCTTGTAGACGTAGGTGTGAGAACCATAAAGATCGCTTCTGGAGATATTACATTTTTTCCTTTGCTGGAACGTATCGGAAAAACTGGCAAAGACGTGTTGCTTTCCACCGGTGCAAGCACCAATGATGATATTCGTAAAGCGATCAGGGTGCTGCAGGACAACGGTTCGGGTAGCATTACCCTGTTGCACTGTGTTGCCAACTATCCGCCGAAATGGAGCGAGATGAATGTCAGTGCTATTCCCGCCATGGCACGGACATTCGGTCTGCCGGTGGGTTTGTCAGATCATTCGCCGGGGGCGACGATTCCGGTGGCAGCTGTGGCTCTCGGAGCGACAATTGTGGAAAAACATGTCACTTTCGGCAATGCCCTTCCGGGACCGGATCACGGCTTTGCCATGAGCATGGAGGAATTCGCCGACATGGTGCAGCAGGTGCGGCGTGTGGAGCAGTCTTTGGGGCATGGGCGCAAGGAACCCAGCCTGGAGGAGATGCCTCGCGTGAAACGCATACGTAGGGGACTTTACGATAAGATCAACGGCCAGCCTACGGATAATGCTGAAAATGCACTCTGGCTTCGACCAGAGCATGACGTCACTTTTTAATCCGCTCTGGATTCAACAACCAAGGATGGATTTCTATTAATGGCACAGACTAATGAATTACTTACGCTGGTACTTCCATTGCGGGGAAGGGCAGCGTTTACGCTTCGCTTCATGCAGTACCTCGATCGAATCAGTTTCCCCTTTAGATTGATTATTGCCGACGGTAGCGCTGAAGTGCTGAGGAGCATGTCGGAGATACCGGAACGGTTCTCGAATATTGATTGTACTTACAAAAAATATCCCTTCGATGCGACTTATTCCGATTACTATCGCAAGATGGTCTCTGTCCTGTCAGCGGTACAAACACCCTATGTTTCCCTGATAGACAACGATTGTTTCCCTGTGGTTAAAGGCCTGCATGATTCGGTGAGGTTTCTTGAGAGGAATGCTGGATACAGCACATGCAGGGGGCAGCATATTGATTATATGTTGAGTCCTTTTGAGCAGAGTAACGGGGATTTGCTGCATGGCTCCGGGATTACGATTCATCCAGACTATTTCGATAGGCAACACACGATCTGGGCCTCATTTGAGAAGAAGCATCCGCTGGAACGGATTATGGATTGGTCGCATTGTATGAATATCATGCACTACAATGTATATCCAACCAACATTCTCATTGAGGCATGGAAATTTATATCAAGGAACGATTGTATTGACCTGTTTTTTTGTGAGATTGCCCTTGCCCTGAATGCACTGGCCTGTGGTAAGTCAAAAGTCCTTGATGTTCCATTCATCGTGAGGCAGCAGAATTCTCCGGAATCGGCCTCAAAAGAAGCGATCAGTCATATGGATATCCTGGACAGGATGTTCGTGGAAAAATGGACAAGGGATATCAATCAACTGATTGACGAAACTGCGGAGAAAGCAGCGAAGACAGGTGCTTGCAAGAAATCGGAGGCGATAGAGCAAATCAGACTGGCTATCAAAAATCACTATGCGGACAGACTGTACACCTACCTTGCGAAGCGAGATTCGGTAAAGAGGAAGGCTGATGGAGAGGATGCAGAAAATCCTCAAAACATACCATATATCCATATTTCAGGAGACCATCAACCTGAGGATATTCATCCGGCATTGAGCGGAATTGTTGAGTTTCTCGGGGAGGGTGAAGCTGAATGAAAGCAATGACTGTAGCCATGATTCCTGCCAGGGGCGGCAGCAAGCGCATACCCAACAAGAATATCAAGTTGTTCGCGGGCAAACCGTTAATCAGCTATCCCATCAAGGCAGCCATTGATGCTGGCCTGTTCGATCGAATTATTGTTTCTACGGATTCGGCCGAGATAGCCGATATTGCACAGCGAGCAGGTGCCGAGGTGCCGTTTATCCGTCCGCCCGAGCTTTCCGATGATTTTACGCCGACCATTCCGGTAATCAAACATGCCATCAACTGGCTGAACAGCAAAGGTGATCAGGTGCAGTATTGCTGCTGCATCTATGCGAATCCATTCGTTATCGCAGGGAATCTTAAGGCTGCCTTTGCGCAACTCAAGGAGAAGCGGGCCACTTCGGTTATTCCTGTCACAACGTTTCCATTTCCGATATTCAGGGGTGTAAAAATCAATGAACAGGGTGCCGTGGAGTTCATTTTCCCGGAAATGTCACTGACCAGAACGCAGGATTTGGAAGAGGCCTATCACGATGCTGGGCAATTTTATTGGTGGAATTGTGAACAACTGATGACCATCGAAGAGATTTCCAGTTTACAAAAAACAAATCGATATCCGCTGGTTATCCCGAGGAGCCAGGTTCAGGACCTAGATACCCCGGAAGACTGGATCGTTGCCGAAAAGCTCTACAGCTCGTTTGTGGCGCAATGATCGATCATATCCTTTCATATTTGCTGCCCGGGTGTTCCGGGGATACCCTCGGCAATGACGGAAGTGCAGGATTCATGCAATATGTATAGAAGCAATGAGAATCCCGTCGTATTGGTGACTTCAGTTGGAGCGCCCCCTGGGTTGAACACCCTCCGCGCACTGGTAGAGGCTGGTACCTGTAATCTCATTGCTGCCGATGCGGATGTGCGTTCCCCCGGCCTGTATCAGTTCTCATCGGAGCACATTGTGCTGCCTTGGGCCAGCGATACGCGCGCCTATCTGGATGCATTACTTCTTCTGGTACGAAGCCGCGCTGTCTCGGTCATTATACCCTGTCTCGAAGAAGAGGTGGTAGTGCTTGCGCTGCACCGAGCTGAACTGGAAGCAGCGGGTGTGAAGCTTTTGTTAGCCGATGCCGGGGTGGTTTCCGCCGGTGCCAATAAGGGGGCAGGCAATCTCATGGC
>CAZQZF010000098.1:0-7829 GCA_964597745.1 uncultured Zetaproteobacteria bacterium | reverse complement strand
ATCTCAAGCAGGACGTCATCACCTTTGGCCAGCATGGTCTCGACGTCGCGGGATCGCGTCCCGTACAGATTTTCATGTACGGAGGCATACTCAAGAAAGGCGCCCTGCGCAACCTGATCCCGGAATTCGCCGGCGCTTATGAAATAATAGGCCTCGCCTTCGATTTCACCTGGCCTTTTTGGCCGGGTTGTGCATGAGATGCTCAGATGCAGGCTGGGCGTACAGGCAAGCAGGCCGGCGCAAAGGCTGGTCTTTCCACTGCCGGATGGACCCGATACCGTATACAAACAACCACGATTCGGCCTTGTGAATTTCATGATTCCCGGGTTAATTTCTGATACTTCACAAGTAGCTCATCATGGGATTCCTGATAATCAGGATCATTGGGGATGCAGTCCACGGGGCAAACCTTGCGGCACTGCGACTCATTAAAGTGGCCAACACATTCAGTGCAAAGATCCGGGTTAATCTCATAGATTTCTTCACCTTCGGAAATAGCCTCATTGGGACATTCGGGTTCACACATCGCACAATTGATACATTCATCGGTAATCATCAACGCCATAAATTACTCCTTAGGGAGATGCTGATTTATTGCGTCCTGCAAGAAATCAGCTCGCAAAGGTAAAAGCGCGGTTTTACCTTTGCTTACAAATCAAGCGCTTATGCGCCTGATTTGGCAGCCCATCCATGGGCTGCACGGAAACACTGCTTAATTCAGCGTTTCCTTAGTGACCCGGGCATATTCCAAATCTTCCAGAACCTCGTTTGGCGCTTGAAACAAATCACCGCTTCTCAGTTTTCTCATATACGATTTGAGCGCATCCGCCACCTTGTCCTGTAGCAAATACAACGCAATAAAGTTCGGAAAGGCCATGGATAGCAATAGCAGATCACTGAAATTCAGGATATTTCCGGCGCTTATCAGTGAAGCCAGCACAATAAAGGCAAGAAACATGATCCGGTAAATGATGGAGAAGCGCTCTCCAAACACATAGGTCCAGCAGCGCTCGCCGTAATATGACCACGAAATCATCGTGCTGTAGGCAAACAATACGACCGATATTGACAGGATGACGGGGAACCAGGAAATTACGGTCCCGAATGCCTTGGCCGTGAGCGCCGCGCCTTTGCTGGCCTCAACCAGGGGTGCATATTCCGGCGCGTTATAGACCCCCGTAATAATAATGACCAGCGCCGTCATGGTGCAGATGATGATGGTATCAATAAAGGGTTCGTATAGAGCGACAAATCCCTGCCGCACGGGATATTTAACCGCTGCCGCCGAGTGGGCGATGGCTGCCGATCCGATCCCCGCCTCACTTGAGAATACGGCGCGCTTGAATCCATGAACCAGCACGCCAATCATGCCGCCGGCGATGGCGGTGGGGGAGAACGCCTCGGTAAAGATGAGGCTAAAAGCGGCGGGAACCTCAGAAACATGCGTCAAGATAATCCACAGGCATGCGGCCAGATAAATCATTACCATGAGTGGCACAAGGGCCTCAGCGGTATGCGCGATACGGCGAATACCTCCTATGATCACAATCCCGACCGCCCCTGCCATGATCAGGCCAAAGGCCCAGGGAAAGTCCCTGAAGAACGAAATCTCATTCTGAACGGCGCCCATCGCCTGGCTGACCTGAAACGCATTTCCACCACCCAGAGAGGCGCCAATCGTCAAAATGGCAAACAGTATGGCCAGACCCTTACCCAGGGGGGCCAGCCCCTTTTCCTTCAGGCCCTTGGACAGATACTCCATGGCGCCACCCATGACACGGCCATCTGGACGGAATTCACGGTACATCTGCGCCAGCGTCACTTCAGTGAATTTGGATGTCATGCCAAAAAAACCCGCGACAATCATCCAGAAGGTCGCCCCCGGCCCTCCAACACTGACGGCAATGGCTACGCCAGCGATATTGCCAAGGCCGACAGTGGCGGACAGCGCCGTGGTCAGTGCCTGGAAGGGTGAGACATCGCCTTTATCCTCGGGCGAACGGTACTTCCCGCGCAGGATATTCAGGGCGTGGCCCATCATTCGGAGATTGACGAAACCGAAGCGAAACGTCAGATACACGGCGCCGAAAATGAGCCAGCCGACAATGAACGGCAGCTCGCCCTTGCCCGGTAACACATCAAAAAACACAACCGTAGCCATATAGCCGTTGATCGTGCCGAAGAACGCATCAACACTCCCGCCCGCGGCAAAGGCGTACTGTGGCAAAAGGGTGATGGATAAAAGCGTCAGTATGGATTTCATGGCTTAAAAAGTCTTTCCATTCCATCCCCACATGGAACGATCGGGGCTGACAAAACCGATATAGACCCGGGACGAATCAATACCTAATTCATTCCGCATCAGATCACACAATGCCGCTGACAATTCCGCGGTACGTTCCGCAGGCAAACCAAGGCTCTTTAGATCAAGGTAAGCCGCGGGCTGGCTGCCGCCGGCAAACATCATCGACAAACCGGTATGCAAGGTAACCATGACGTATGCTTCCGGTTTGCCGAGCATATCTGCAACACTTCTGGAGGCGCTGGCCAGCAGAGACTGTTTTTCAGCATCTCCAAGGTTGACATTGGTCTGGATGGACAGATATGGCATATTGTTCCTCTTCAATTAATCCATGAGCATGACGGTTCACGCCAACTCTTCCGCAAAGACTACCCAAGATTTCTGTTTCAGCAAGAAAGCCACTTGATCCCGGGCCAGGTAAAGGGGGGCGTTGCTGGAAAGATAAGAAAATATCTGTTGCATTGCGGAGGGCGCCAGGCAAAGGCAGGTTTGTGCTATTGCCCTGCGAACCTCAGCATATTCTACTGGTGGCAATGTTCTGTCTTATGAATACTTGACAAAATAACTCGGAAAAGGACTATCGCGGCCTCTGGGTTTGAGCGGAAAACAATCAACCAGGCCCCACTAAAAGGAGATATTAACATGCCAGAGATCTCTCGGGAACAGGTGCTTCAGGCGCTGTCCACAATTGTCGACCCCGATTTTAACAAGGACATTGTCAGCCTTGGATTTGTGAAGGATATCAGCATCAGCGGAGGCCGGGTCGGGTTTACCATTGAACTGACGACTCCTGCCTGTCCGGTCAAGGGTGAATTCAAACGCCGGGCCGAGACCGTGGTCGGCCGGATTCCCGGCATCGAGCATGTGGATGTTCACATGACTTCCAATGTGCGAACAAGTCAGGTCCATGAGGGGGTTCGCCCTATTCCCGGTATCAGCAACATCATCGCCGTAGCCTCAGGCAAGGGCGGCGTGGGTAAATCCACCATCGCCGTCAATCTGGCTGTAGCCATGGCGGAAACAGGGGCATCTGTTGGCTTGCTGGATGCCGATATCTATGGACCAAGCATCCCGCGCATGCTGGGCCTCGTTGGCTCCAAACCCATGGTTGATGAGAAAAAACTGCAGCCCCTGCGCAATTTCGGTCTGAAGACCATATCTATCGGCTTTCTCATCGAGGAAGATCAGGCCATGATCTGGCGCGGTCCCATGGTGGCCGGAGCGCTCACCCAGTTATTGAATGATGTGGTCTGGGGCGAACTTGATTACCTGATCATTGACCTGCCGCCGGGTACGGGCGACGCCCAGCTAACCCTGGCCCAGAGCGTGCCGGTTACTGCCGCCGTCATGGTCACCACCCCGCAGGATATCGCCCTGCTCGACTGCCAGAAGGGCATCGCCATGTTTGAAAAGGTCAAGGTGCCGGTGCTTGGTATTGTCGAGAACATGAGCGTATTCATCTGCCCGGAATGCGGTCATGAAAGCCACATATTCGCCCGGGGCGGCGCTGACCGGTTAAGCCGAAAATACAATACAGATTGTCTGGCCCACATCCCTCTCGATATCCAGATTCGCCAGGACTCGGATGCCGGCGCTCCGATCACCGCCGCCCACGCCGATTCCAAACAGGCCGAGGCCTTCCGGGTATTGGCCGGAGAAGTCGCCCGCCGCATCAGTTTACTGTCTTCCGCCAAGCCGAAAGAACGCAAGGCCGACATTCCTATCACTCTCGTAGCAGGCCAGGCCGGAACGAATAATAAAGGGTAAAGAGCCTGATAAGTTATCCATTCAGAGTATGGACCCCGTCTCGCATCTCGAATTGGCCGGCATCTTTTGGATGAAGCATAACAACGATATCAATGGTTTCACGATGCCTTTGTCTCGAAATGATGCGACCGTGCTTGTGGCAAAAAGCAAGCGCCCTGCCATCCGAGATAGAGAATCTCAGGCGAATCTCCTGCATCTGATGTTCCAGCCAGTCGCTCAGAAGACCGGTTAGGGTTTCCAGACCTTTTCCGCTCCTGGCCGATAAAGCCACCCTGCTGCCGTCGATGTCCGCCATAATTCTGGATTCCACAGCCGGATTGAGATCAACCTTGTTCCAGACCTCGATCACGGGCACATGAACATCCACGCCCAGAAAGCCAAGGGTCTGCTCCACCACCCTGCTCTGTGCGGCAAATTCCGGATTGGCGACATCCCTCACATGCAGGATCAGATCGGCTTCGATCACCTCCTCCAGCGTGGCATGAAAGGCATCGATCAGTTCATGTGGAAGGTCCTGCAGGAAACCCACCGTGTCCGAGAGCATCAGCTTTCGGCTATGCGGCAACTCAAGCAACCTCAGCGTTGGATCCAGCGTGGCGAATAACTGATCGGCGACAAAGACCTCTGCCCTGGTCAACCTGTTGAACAGGGTGGATTTGCCGGCATTGGTGTAGCCGACCAGGGCAGCCGTGGACAGATCCTTCTTCTGCCTGCTGCGCCGCTGAGTGGCCCGGCTTTTTCGCACCGCCTCCAGATCCTTTCGCAGTGATCGAATGCGCTCCCGGATCAGGCGACGATCCAGTTCGATCTGTCGTTCACCAGGCCCTCCCAAAAAACCAAAGCCACCGCGCTGCCGCTCAAGGTGAGTCCAGGAACGCACAAGACGGCTGATCTGATAATTGAGGCTGGCCAGCTCCACCTGCAATACGCCTTCACGGCTTCGCGCCCGGGCGGCAAAGATTTCAAGGATAAGTCCGGTCCGGTCCACGACCTTGGCATTCCATGCCCGTTCCAGATTGCGTTGCTGCACCGGACTGAGCCGATGATCCACAAATGCCACGGTGGCTTGATGTTGTTCGATCTGATTCGCGATCTCCTCGACCTGACCTGAACCAAACAGAATACCGGCGACGGGTTTGCGGATGGAGACTGGCAGGGATGCGACAAGATTGCAGTGGCTCGCGACCACCAGACGGTTAAATTCTTCGGCTCGTGCTGTCTGTCCACGGCCGGATACGTTCTTTTTGATAATCCGGGGATGAATGCTCAGGGCCAGATCAAGTTGTGTTTCCACACCTTCCTCCTGGCCGTTCACGTGTTGACAGTCCCAAGAAGAATCCGTTCAAGCGTTGCGCCATCTCCGCTGACCGCCTGTGGAATTTGATGCCTGAACCAGGTTTCCTGACGTTTGGCATAGCGGCGCGTAGCCGTAATCCCCTGCTCAATTGCCAGGTCAATCGGGCACTCTCCTCGTGCATGCGTCAGCAACTGGCGATATCCCACCGCTCGCATGGCCGGGTGGGAATCGGGTAGATTCCGCGCCAGCAGCCAATACACCTCTTCCATCCAGCCGGCATCCAGCATGTGATGGAATCTCTGGTTTAGCCGCTGACGTAAGTCATCCCTTTTCATCTCCAATACATAGACGGGGCAACGGATTTCCTTCTTGCCCTTTGATGCGCTGGTCCAGGCTGAAATTGGCCTGCCTGTTGATTCAAAGACAGACAAGGCGCGCATGACACGCTGGCTATCACTCGGATTTAACCGCTTTGCCGTGACGGCATCTACTGCCATCAAACGCTCATGCAGAGTCCCAATGCCCTCGATCTCTACCTCCCGCCTGAGTCGCTGGCGTACATCCGGATCCACATCAGGAATCTCCGCCAACCCTTCCAGTAAAGCCCGCAAATACAGGCCGGTGCCGCCAACAATCAGTGGTACAAGCCCTTCAGAGTTTCTTTGCCTGATGATCGTTTCCGCCTCGATGGCCCAGCGCGCAGCCGAAAAAACGTCAGGCAGCGAGACACAATCAATCAAATAATGGGGAATAAGCCGGCGATCTTGAGGGCTGGGTTTGGCCGTACCGATATCCAGACCCCGGTATACCTGCATGGAATCACAGGAAATGATGGGCATTCCCCTGCCGCGAGCTATCTCCAGCGCCAGTTCAGACTTGCCAACCCCGGTAGCCCCCACCAATGCCACCGCTTTTATCATGGGTCTACCATGCCTGTACTTTAGCATGATTTGTTGGAATGTGAGAGTAGAGGATTGTGGTTAGCAGTGGTAAGATAACACCCCCTTGGGGCGTTCCTTTTCGGGCTCTCTTTCGAGCCTCTTGCAAGAGGGTCTTTCCTCCGCCTATCACGCTGTGCTTTTCCATATCCACTTTAATGCCTGCACTTTAAGCCATTGTCGCAGCAGGCTGAGCATGTGACTATCCATGATGCGCCCTGAGGCTTGCCGTAAGTAGCTTTGTGCTTACAATATGCCGCCCAGGAGTCTGCCGGACTTATGATAAATCTACTGCGCGGCAGGGACAGCGGCCTAAACATCCCCGGATTATCGTTACATAGTTACCACTATGCGCCTCAAATCCGTGAATGTTTTGTCTCGCTTCCCCACCTGCTTGCTACGATCCCCCTAAGTCCGGCAGGCGCCTCCCGGAGGTGACATGCAGCTTATTGGAGAGGCCCTGACATTTGATGATGTAATGCTGATGCCGGCCGCAAGCTCGGTTCTGCCCCGGCAGGCCGATGTCTCCAGTCAACTTACACGGACCATTCGCCTCAATATTCCCCTCATTTCAGCCGCCATGGACACGGTGACCGAGTCGCGTACGGCCATCTGCATGGCACAGGAGGGCGGCATCGGCGTATTGCACAAGAATATGCCCGCCGATGCCCAGGCCAGTGAAGTGCGCCGGGTCAAGCGTTTTGAGGCCGGCATCGTCAAGGACCCGTTGACTGTTTCGCCTGACACCACCCTTGGGCGATTGCGTGAGCTCAAAGCAGTACATGGTTATTCCGGGTTCCCCGTCCTGGATGCGAATGGAAAACTGTGCGGCATCATTACCAACCGCGATGTGCGTTTTGCTAAAAGCCTTGATACGCGGGTCACCGAGCTGATGACGCCCATGACCAAACTGGTGACCGTACCGGAGGGGGCCAGCAACGAGACCTGCAAGGCCCTGTTTCATGAGCATCGTATTGAAAGACTACCCGTGATTGATCAGCAGGGGCGCCTGCGCGGCATGATTACCGTCCGTGATATGGAAAAATCCACAGCCTTCCCCAACGCCGTCCGCGATGAACTGGGCCGACTGCTGGTGGCTGCGGCGACCGGCGTTGGCGAGTCCGAGCTTGAACGATTCGAGGCTCTGCATGCCGCCGGCGTCGATTGCGTGGTCGTGGATACGGCGCATGGACATTCCCGGGGCGTCATTGAACAGGTTCGCCGGATCAGGCGACAGTTTGGTGATGAGGTTCAGATCATTGCCGGCAATATTGCCACCGGCGAGGCGGTGCGCGACCTCGTGGATGCCGGCGCTAATGCCGTCAAGGTCGGCGTTGGCCCCGGATCGATTTGCACAACCCGCATGATTTCGGGTGTCGGCGTGCCGCAGATCACCGCCATTACCAACTGTGCGATAGCCGCCCGTGATGCCGGCGTGCCCGTCATCGCCGACGGTGGCATCAAGTTTTCCTGTTCTCTTATACACATCTCCGAGCCCACGAGACTCCTGAGCATCTCGTATGCC
>CAZQZF010000097.1:0-7831 GCA_964597745.1 uncultured Zetaproteobacteria bacterium | reverse complement strand
GGGCGAAAGCTCGTGCAATTGCGCTATCCTGCGCAATTGTGGACGGCTGCAAGCCGCCCGCAGGGAGAGGGGCATGGATGCCCCGAATCAATACTTACACCCTGCACGCACTCCCAACCGAGGATTCTAGCCTGCACTATTCATAAATACAGCCGCGCCCTCGCTTGTTCCTTTGCCCGCAACGAATCCCTCGTCGGTCGTCCGTATGCACGGCTACGCACTCCTTCCTCAGAATCCGTTGTGAACAAAGGTCCGGCGCGATCATCACGACGATTCATGAATAGTGCAGGCTAGAAAAAGCAGTTGGGTTCAGCCTAATAGGGCTATACGTTAGTCAAACGTCCCTTTCATCTGCGTCTAATTTTTTCTCTGTGTCTTCGTGCCTTCGTGGTTAGCTTTTTACTGTCTGGTTTTGGCTAACCCGGTTTACAGGCTGCGCAGGCGCATTTCGGCGGCTTCCAGTTCCCCCTGCCTTTGTCAGGGCGGAGCGCAGGTCAGCTTCCACTTTGGCGACAATCTCCGGCGGGGCCTTGCCTAGAAATCCCGGGTTGGCCAGTTTGTTGCGGCTCCTGCCAATCTCTTTGTCGAGCCTGGCCTTTTCCTTGGCCAACCTCGCCAGCTCCTCCTTTGACGGTGCCAGGCTTCGGTATTGTTGTTATTAGCTTACAAACAGGGCCAAGCATTGGCATCTTGGCCTTCCTTTTCATACAGGGTGGATCAAGCTGCCTGCCGCAATGTTACGCCAAGGCCAAGCCCGAAAGCATGCAGGATTGCCAACAGACTGGAAAAACGAGGGTTCCCTTTGGGACCAAGTGCTTTGTAAACAGCCTCGCGTGTTAATCCGGCGCGCCGGGCCAGTTCAGCCATGCCGCCGATTGAATCCGCCGCCTCACGCAGCGCCAGAAGAATCACGCGTTCATCGCCATCCGCCATGGCTGCTTCAATATAAGCCGCAACATCCTCCGGCGTATTCAGGTAATCCGATGTTTTGTATGCCACGCTACCCATGATATAACCTCCAATATTCTTTCGCCCTGGCAATATCCTTATTCTGGCTGGATTTATCACCGCCACACAGAAGGATAACGATTGTTTCACCGTGCAATGCGTAATAGATACGATACCCTTTGCCTTCCGGTATACGCAGTTCTCTTACGCCACCGCCAACAGATTTCCAGTCTCCCTCCAGCCCGAGAGAAAGCCGGTCAATACGATTCAAAGTAATTTTCCCAGCATCTGGGTTCAGCCTAATAGGGCTACATTAGCCAATATGATATCTTCTTTTATCTGTGTGAATCTGCGTCTAATTTTTTCTCTGTGCCTCTGTGGTTAGCTTTTTACTGATGGTTTTGGCTAAACCGGGCTACAGGCTGCGCAGACGCATCTCGGCGGCTTCCAGTTCCCCGGCCTTTGTCAGGGCGGAGCGCAGGTCAGCTTCCACCTTGGCAACAATCTCCGGCGGGGCCTTGCCGAGAAATCCCGGGTTGGCCAGTTTGCCACGACTTTTGGTTATTTCCTTGTCGAGTTTGGCCTTTTCCTTGGCCAGCCTCGTCAGCTCCGCATCAACATCCACCAACCCCGCCAGCGGCAGAAAAACAGTGGAATCAATCAGGGGCGCAACCGCGGCGGCCTTCATTTCCGCCCCTGCCGGTAGCCAGTCCACCCGCTCCAGACGGGCCAGACTCGTCAACAAGGTCAGTTGGCCCTCCAACTCTTCCCGGATGTGATCACCGCAGGCAATGGAAACCGTGATACGCTTTCCCGGAGCAATATTCATCTCGCCTCGCAGGGAACGGATCGCGCTCACCACTGCCCTGACCCGGCCTATCCTGCCGGCGGCAATCGGAAAATCCATGCCATTAAAATCTGGCCATGCAGCCGTCACCAACCGAGCGTCTTCGCCATGCAGGGTCCGCCACAGCGCCTCAGAGATATATGGGCAGAAGGGATGGAGCAATCTGAGCCATCCATCCAGCGCCGTTAGCATGGTTGTCTGAGTTTCCAGCTTGCGGCTTGCATCGTCACCGTACAGGGTCACCTTGGCGGCCTCGACATACCAGTCGCAGTAGATGCCCCAGACAAAGGCATACAATGACGCTGCCGCTTCATTGAAGCGGTACTCCTTCAGGGCCTCCTGCACCTTGCGGGTACACTGGCCCACCTCATGCAGAAGCCAGCGATTCAGCTCTTCCGACGGCACAAAGGCCGGGTCCGGTATTGCATCGCCCCGGTTCATGAACACAAATCGGGCCGCATTCCAGATCTTGTTCATAAAGTTCCGGGAGGCCTCGATCCGGCTCTCGTCGAGTTTGACATCCCTGCCCTGACTGGCCATCGCGGCAAGGGTATAGCGCAGGGCATCGGCGCCGTATCTATCCATCATAATCAGGGGATCAATAACATTGCCCTTGGACTTGCTCATCTTCTGACCCTCGGCATCCCGGATCAGGGCATGAATATAGATATCCCCGAATGGCGCCTTACCGGTAAACTTAAGCCCCATCATGATCATGCGAGCCACCCAGAAAAAGATGATATCGAATCCGGTAACCAGCACATTGGTCGGATAGAAATGCTCAAGCTCTTCAGTCTGTTGCGGCCAGCCGAGGGTGGAGAATGGCCACAGGGCGGAGGAAAACCAGGTGTCCAGAACATCTTCATCCTGGCGAATGCGGGAGCTACCACAACCGCCACAACGCTCCGGGGGCTCCGTAGCTACCGTAATATAATCGCAATCCTCGCAGAACCAGGCCGGTATGCGATGGCCCCACCACAACTGGCGGGAGATGCACCAGTCCTGAATATTGCGCATCCATTCAAAATAGGTCTTCTGCCAGTGCTCCGGCACAAACCGGATATCACCGCTCTCGACCGCCTCTATGGCCGGTGCCGCCAGCGGCGCGATCCGCACATACCACTGATCGGTCAGATACGGCTCCAGCACCGCATGCGAGCGATCGCCCCGGCCAATTGGATGGGCATGTTCCTCGATTTTGTGCAGTAATCCCGCCGCATCCAGATCAGCCACGACATACTCACGCGCCTCATAGCGCTCCATCCCACGGTATTTTTCCGGCACCTCCGCACAATCAAGCAAATGCGCCTGAGACGTCAGGATATTGAGCATCGGCAAATCGTGCCGGCGGCCGACCTCATAATCGTTAAAATCGTGCGCCGGCGTAATCTTCACACAACCGGTGCCGAATTCAGGATCAACATAGGCATCGGCAATCACCGGTATCAACCGGCCGGTCAGCGGTAAAATCACGTTTCTTCCTACCAGTTCCGTATAACGCGCATCTTCCGGATGCACGGCAACCGCCGCATCACCAAACATCGTTTCAGGCCGCGTAGTCGCCACAACCACATGCTTATCCGGATCATCGGCCAGCGGATAGCACATATGCCATAAATGCCCGGCCTCATCTTCATGCGCCACTTCCAGATCGGATACCGCCGTTTCCAGCACCGGATCCCAGTTGACCAGCCTCTTCCCACGATAGATCAGACCCTCGTCATAGAGCTGAACGAAGACATCGCGTACAGCCTGACTCAGGCCCTCATCCAGAGTGAATCGTTCACGGGACCAGTCACAGGACGCACCCAGACGCTTGAGTTGATTGATGATGGTGCCGCCTGAATGCTCCTTCCACTCCCAGACCCGGTCGAGAAACCGGTCGCGACCCAGCTCCCGGCGATGGACGCCCTCCCTGTCCAACAGACGTTCCACCACCATCTGTGTGGCGATTCCGGCATGATCCGTTCCCGGCTGCCATAGGGTTTGTCTGCCCTGCATGCGTTGCCAGCGAATCAGAATATCCTGAAGGGTGTAGGAAAAGGCATGGCCCATATGCAGGCTACCCGTTACATTGGGCGGAGGAATCACGATGCAGTAAGATTCGTCTCCCTGTTGCGGGACAAAGCAATCAGATGCCAGCCACTGCTCGCTTACCGCGGGTTCAATGCCTGTCGGATCATAGGCGCTAGCCAAATCAGTCTGTGACATTATTCCTGTCCTGCCTGTCTTCGACCAGCATCTCCTCAGTCAATAGGATTCTCGGCCGTGGTTTCTCTTCTTCTGTTTCGTGATCTAATTGAGGGACAGCCTCATCTATCAGTTCCTGGGTTTCCGGAGAGGAACCCTCAACATCTACAGCCCTTGCAGGCTGAAAAATAACCGGGTCATCCAACGCCCGATCCGCGGGGTTAGCTTCTTCGCTGCCAGATTCTTCCTCAACCCCCTCTTCAAGCAAACGGTTAAGGTTGGCAAGGATGTCTTCGACTTTTTTCTGCTCACTCACGGGCTAACTCTACGGAAGCAGACGTTAGGGTGGAAGCAGGTTTTCACTTTCCCAAATACTGCGGATTGATGCCGAACTGCCGATAGGTGCGGAACCGTTCGCGACTGGCCTGTTGAAGCGGCTCGCTCCAGGCATCATTAAAATCAACGATAACGCCAAATCCGGAAAGACCGGCGGGAATTTCCAGGCCGGCATTGATCAGCACTTCGGGCTTATTGTCCCGCACAATCTCCGTGGCCAGCAGAATGGGCTGCTCCGCATTGACTTCGGAATCGTCACCGGCAACGCCATGCGCCAGGAAGGATTCTGGATTGATGGTCCACAGCCGTTCATCGAGCTTCGTCATCACCTCAACGTCCGGGCAAAAGATCAGGACATGCGGCCTCAGTCTTGCGCGCCTCTGCAGAAGTCTGGCAATGCCTTCGATACGATCCTGCTCATCCAGCCGCTCAAAATAGACTTTAGTGGCCATGTTTAAGCCTCCATGCGAATATCAGATAGAACAATGCGACAACTGAAACAAACAGAGCAAGAGGTTGGGCCGTTGCCGGCTGCATGGAATAACCAAGCCCCAGCACTCCTGACTCAATGGCCAGGGCGAGTCCAGCAAGCTTCCAGCACCATGGGTGTTGATCCCAGCGCTCACTGTGCCACCGCGGCAACCATCGCCAGACACCCCACATCGTGGCCATGCCGATTCCCAGCCCCGCCACAACATCGAGCGGAAAATGCACTCCGCCATAAATGCGGCCATAAGCGGCCAGCAGAAACAGTGTTGCCGTCAACCAGGCTCGCCAACCGAGAGCCGACCAAAGTAAAAATGCGGCGACTATCATCACCCCGTCCGATGTCGCATGGCCGGAAGGAAAAGAGTGCGATTGAATCGCCGCTCCCAACACATGCACGTTTTGCAGCACGGCGGGCGGCCGTGGCAGATCGAAGATGTGCTTCAGCATTTGGGCAATCAACCCGGACAAGGCAAAGGCAAGCAGGGCCGCCAAACCGAACCTCGGACGGATCAGCATCAACGCCGTACAGAGCACGGCTATGATCAGGCCATCGCCCAGACCGCTGACTATCCCGAATATGGCATCGCCCATGGGCCCATGGTTGCCGTTGATCGCTTGAAAAAGTGCAATGTTTAAATCACTCATGATGAGTAATCCGGCTTAATTCACCTTTCGGCTCAGATAGTCGAGCAGCAGGCGCACGCCGGCGCCGGTTGCCCCCTTGGCTGAAATATCCGTACCTTTCATGTTCCAGGCCGTACCGGCGATATCCAGATGAGCCCACGGCGTTTTGTCCACAAATCGGGACAGAAAGCAGGCAGCTGTAATCGTACCGGCCTCCCGGCCGCCGATATTCTTAATATCCGCAATATCACTCTTGATCTGTTCCTGATATTCCTCGAACAGGGGCAACCGCCATACGCGGTCATGGGTGCGTCTGGAAGATGCCTCCAGATCGGTCAGCAGACGCTCGTTGTTGCCCAATAAACCCGAGGCCTGGGAACCCAGGGCGATGACGCAGGCGCCGGTCAGGGTGGCCAGATCAATAATGGCGGCCGGTTTCTGATCCGCGGCATAGGCCAGGGCGTCGGACAGGATAATACGGCCCTCGGCATCCGTATTCTGTACTTCGATAGTAATGCCCTTGTAGGATGTAATGATATCTCCAGGTTTGTATGCGGAGGCACCGGACAGGTTTTCCGTGGATGCAATCACTCCCAGAATATTGACCGGAAGCTGCAACTCGATGACGGCCTTGAATGTTCCCAGCACCACGGCGGCGCCGCACATGTCAAATTTCATTTCATCCATCTTGGCGGATGGCTTGATGCTGATGCCGCCGGAATCGAACGTAAGCCCCTTGCCTACAATGGCCACGGGGGCTGCGCCTTTTCTCCCCCCGCTGTAGTTCATAACGATAAACCTCGGCTCCTTTGATGAGCCCTGATTCACCGCCAGGAGTCCTGCAAACCCTGCTTTCTCAATGGCCTTCTTATCCATGACCATCACGGAAAGCCGGTTATGCTTGAGCGCTTTGGCCTGCTCCCCAAGCCAGACCGGCGTACATACATTGCCGGGTTCATTGGCCAGATCGCGGGCGAACCGCACACCGGATGCGGAGGCGCGGGCAATCCCGATCGCCTCACCGGCCTCTTGCAGTTGCTTGCGTGACGGGATCATGACCGTCACGGACCTGAGAGCCCGTCTATTCTCCGTTCTTTTGGTCTGGTACTTTCCGAAGCCGTAGAGTCCAAGCCAGACCCCCTCGGCAATGGCCTGCACCCTGTCCGCCAGAGAAGCGCCGCGCACATTCAGCTCAGTCAGATACAGGGAGACATCCCTGGCCCCGCTCTTGTCCAGCCGGCGAGCCACCATGGCTGACAAGCGCCTGAGTTTATGAAGGTCCAGACGCTTCTCCTCACCAGCGCCAAGCAGGACCAGTCTTGCGGTCAGGAGTTCATCTATGCCATAGAGCAGGCCAATTTCACCAAACTCGCCTTGCTGATCAAATTTACGCAGATAATCCACAAGCGTTGCTCCGACCTCAGCCTGGATGGCCTGACCGCTGACGGTAAGCCTTCGTTTCGCGAGCAACGGGATGACAACTGCGTCATTCCGTTGCTTAAGCGGAGAACCCGCCTTTGCCTCAATGCTGATCATGAATTCTCCTTTTATGTTTAAAATGGGTTAAGGGAAGGCTTCCCAATCCCGGGATTGTTTTGGTCATTATACCAACAAAGTAATCAATAACAATCAAAAGCCAGTAATAACATGTCAATACCCGGACCGTAATTATCCGGCATGGACGAAACGATGCTGGCGTGATTGACTTCGCGCCAATTCCGGAGAATACATGTACGAACCCGAACGATTTAATAGTCAGGAATACCGTAGCGTCATTGCCACTGATGCATCTGAAAAAACATGCATCATTCCACAATCGGGCCGTGACCTGATCAACAATGCCGGCATAGGCCGTTATCCGATGGAGGCATGCGGCGTCCTGATCGGGCAAATGACGGAGCGGGCCTGGATCATCAAGGAGGCAAGGGAGATTCCTAATATCAATAGAGACAGGGCGGCAGACCGCTACCGGCTTGATCCAGATGCATTTCGGGAGATTGATCGGGAGTTGCGGCTCTGCAAACAGGACATCATCGGCATTTTTCACAGTCATCCTGACTGTCCCGCCAGACCTTCGCCCACGGACCTGGCCAGCGCCTGGGCCGAATATGCGTACATCATCATCAGCATATGCGAAGGATTAATGGTAGATTTATGCTGCTGGGAACTTAATCAGAAGGGAAATAAATTCAAACAGGTCCTCCTGCAAGAGCCCATGCTTTGATAGACTCTTTCAAAAATTGATCTCCATACTCACCCATCAAGAATTGCGCAAGAAGCTCTTGAGACCAGTATTTATTCTTGCTCTGATGCTGCCCGTTGCTGCCTGCGTACCGAAAGAAATAACGACACAGGAGAACCCCCATCAGGTCAAACAGGGGCAGGTAACGCTTGGAG
>CAZQZF010000096.1:0-7927 GCA_964597745.1 uncultured Zetaproteobacteria bacterium | reverse complement strand
CCCATAAACGCGCGAACCGGGGCTGCTGTTTTTTTGGTCTGTGTCCGACGGCGAGCCAGCTTCGCCGCTCCCAACTTGATATGCTCGCGCATGACCTCACCCTCAATCCCGTCCAATACCTGTATGGCATCCTCACCCCATATAATGATGCGATTATCAAAGGTTCGTTCCGCACCCTCTTCCGCCTCGGCCTTTTGCTCGGCAACCTTGGCGGCTTTTTTATCATCACGTTTTTTCGCCGCCTGGGCAATCATGCCCATTGCCTGCATGGCGCCGGAGGGCAGCAGGTTTTCCACCGCCTCGTTCACAATGCCGGAACTGATCACCGTATGGCCGTGATCCTGGGCAAAGCGGATGATGGCCATCCGCGCCATATTCTGCACATGCGCCGGCACGGTTTTCATGCGTTCTTCCGCTTCTTCGGTCCAGGCCATGGTCTCTTCGGCAATTTGCTCGGCTCTCGGCATAAACTCGCGAGTCGTGATTAACAGATGACAAGGCGCCAGCCGGAGCAGATTTTCAGTATTATTACCAATATCCAGGTCAGCATCGGCATGAATACCCGTTTTACCCAGCACCAGAAGGGAAGGATTGCGCTTCCTGACATGTTGGAGGATGACCTCATACGGTTTGCCGGCAAGCAGTTTCGTGGTGACATTCCGGCCATCTTCGCTGGCAATCTTTTCACTCACGGCCAGATGCGCCTGATAAATCTTGGCCAGCCCCGAATCAATAATCTCTTCGTGCAGTTTTTCCTGTTCCTCGAATTTGAAAACCTCGCCGGCCTCATCGGAGAGGACATTGGCGATACTATTGAAGGCGACATAATGAAAATAGGGGTCAAAAGCGGAGACTACTTCGACATCCGCATTGAAATATTCGCCCAGTAGTATCGCGGTCTTCAGCCCGGCATAGGCTTCACTTGATCCGTCCACGGCCACCATGATCGGACCATCGCCGATATTGCGTTTGGGATCCTTGATGACCATCACATCCCGATCGGTGCGGCGCACCACCCGATCACACACGCTGCCAATCGTACTACTGCGCACCGCGCCCAGTCCCAGCGCCCCCAGCACTACCAGATCATAGTCGCTGGATTCAATATCATTGAGCAGGGCGCGGTAGTTTTTACCCTCCACCGACCTGCGCTTCAATGTTATACCCAGTTCGGATGCCTTCTCGTCCACCACGTCGAGAAATGAATCGGTAATAATCTCCAGTCCGTGTGAAATCAGGGTGTCATGCACATCCCGCTGCTTTTCAAGCTCCTCTTCCTTGCGATATTGCTCTGGCAATCCGCCTTCCATCTGCTTGAAACGCAGATCGTGCAACTTGGCGGCATAGGCATGGCTACCGCTCACATCGGCATCAAATGCCTTTGCAATCGCCAGACCGATCTCCACACCGCGATTTGAATGGGCGGAATTATCCACAGCCATGAGAATGTGCCGGTATCCGTAGCCAGTACAGGCGTCCCGTTCACTGTTCGGTTTGACTTGAACTGCTTGCATAGACATCTCTCCTTACATGAATACTTTCTAGTGTCGCTGTCCCAGAGGTAAATTGATCAGGCCAACAAACATACTAACGTCGGCAACGGCCCATGGCATAGGAATGCCACTTAGTCTCTTACCCGTGGAATCTCATGCAAAACACACAAGATATTTCACCAAAGGACGCAGAGGAAGAAAAGAGAGGAAAGACAAGGAATCTTTTTATCTCCTCTGCGGACCTCTGCGACCTCCGCCTGCCTGTGCATGAGTGCACGCAGACAGGCGGTGAAAGTTTTGGTCTTTATTCCCCCTGTATCTCGGTACCCTCTATGGTTCAATCCTGTCTGGTTCCGGCTTTGCAGGATTAGGGAAATGGCGGGTTAATGGTGAGAGCGTTCTCCTTTACCGGACTTCCGGGCGAACCATGCAATAAGGGTTGCAATAACTAACATCGCCACCAGAAATATCATCCATTTCGGTATATTTCCATGAGGCTCGTTCTGCCGGGACCGTACTGTTTGCCCGGAAGGCGAGTCTTGATGAATGGCGTCAGGTTTGTTGGCCGCCAGCACTTCATCGATGGAGAGCATACCCAGTCTCTTGGCCTCCGTGGAGCTTTGCGTGAACCAGAGGATGGATCGCTCACGATCTATCGCTATGTCCGCCGGGAAACTACTGAAAGTTGGGATGTCATATTCATGAAAGCGTGCTGACTTCGGATTAAAGACGCCGACTTTGTTGCCCCTGTATTCCAGGAACCAGATATTCCCATGCCCATCGTGCGCAATCGCGCTGGGAGCGCTATTCTGTGTGGGGATAATAGCCTCGTCAAACCTTTGTTTATCAGGATAAAACGCTGCCAACCTGCCCGCCCCCTGCTCTACAAACCATACCTTGCCATCACTGCCGACGGAGATGTCTCTTGGATTCGCAAACGGCGTAGGTATTCTATATTCGTAAAACACTCCCTTATCCGGAAGGAATTTGCCGATCTTGTTGGCATTTGACTCAACAAACCAGAGATTTCCGTCTTGATCGGCGCTCAGCCCTCCCGGAGAGCTGTTGGGCGTAGGGATGGGATATCCTTTTACCGCAAAGCTCACCGGATCGACGCGATATAGATTGTTTTTGTTGCTCGCAAAAAACCATATCACACCCCCGGCATCCACGAACAGTTCTTCGGGAAACGCTTTAATGGAAAGAATGTATTTTGTAAAATACCCGTCAGCAGGCGTAAATCGACCCAGCATATGAGTCGCTTTCTTTTCCCCAATCCATTGATTTACGGTAAACCAGATTGCTCCATCGGAACTCGAAGCAATTTTAGAAAAACCTAACTTCCCCCATGAAGCCGGCAGGGAATAGGATCTGAATTTATTTCCTTTCGGATCGAACACGGTCAACTTTTTTCCAACCTTTTCAGTAAACCAGAGCCGCCCTGTCGTATCCATGACCATCGACTGAGCTGAACTGAGCCCTTTGGGTAGGGCCACTTCCTTAATAAGCTGGACTTTCGCCATGGCCGTGCCAGGGCCCTCCGACGCATAACTCATTCCACTACCCGGAATAATGCCCCATAATAAAAACAGCCCATAGATTACAGGAGCGCATCCGCCGGGAATCCTGAGATGCCATTTGCTATATCCTTGTAAATACATTTAGCCTGCACTATTCATAAATACAGCCGCGCCCTCGCTTGTTCCTTTGCCCGCAACGAATCCCTCGTCGGTCGTCCGTATGCGCGGCTACGCACTCCTTCCTCGGAATCCGTTGCGAACAAAGGTCCGGCGCGATCATCACGATGATTCATGAATAGTGCAGGTTAGATCTGTTATCACCATGTCATCGTCGGCTCATAAAAATGCCTGAGTTGCCAGTTCGCATCTTTGTAAGAAGTTGGCCCTCCCTGACCGCCGATGTTATAACCGCCAAGATTGACCTGCCGCTGGCGCGATGTCCGATAATAATGCCCAACATCGGGAGGCGGCAGGGCCTGCCTGGAACCCATCATGGGATTGTGGCAAGCGATACAACCCAGCGACTGGGCAGGGTATGCGCTGCCGACCACTCCGCCTATGGAAGCAAGCCATACGACTCCCATAAAAACCGCCATAGCGACCTTGGTGGACGTCTTCATTCTAACCCGGGGTCCTTTTCGCTTGCGAAAGATGACGGGCACTAAAAACAAAAAAGCCACTATCGTAAAAGGAAGCCAGAACGTCCCGATGGATAGATATTTCGCCTTATCCTCGATCAGGTACCAAAAGGGCTGAAACAAAAAGACCTCATACCAGTCAGGTCCGGGTATGCCCTTGCCGGTATTAGGTACGGGGGGCATGTTGATATCCATTGGCACCCCGAAGTAATAGGACAACGCCAGCAGCCCCAGGAAAATAAGTGATATCAGTATCGTTGCCTTGACCGCATGTCTTGGCCAGAAGGCATAGAAATTCTGAGGATAGGGAGGATCGTACTTATGCCCCTCAAAGATAAGTTCTCTCTTTTTTCCTGCCATAATTTAATTGTCCTCCATGCAGCCTATAGCGGCTCTGTTATCCCATACCGCTTGATCATCTTGAAATGGAATAGCAGTGACATCGCGATAATGAGAGGAATAATCAATATGTGCGTATAATAATCCCAACTGAGGGTAAACGTATCAAGAAACAGATTCTTGAGAGCAACGCCCCCGATCGTCCATGACCCGACATAATCCATCCAGATTGCAAAAGACCAGTAGGATCGCCAGTTCCAGGGAAGAACAATCCCGGTAACAAGCATCATAAACACCATGAGAAACTGGAACACGCCGGACAGCCAGGTAAACTGCCTTGGACTCTGGTAGGCCTTCAGATAAAACACGATACACATATGGGTGAATATGGTCGCCAGAAGGAGGGTGGACGTCCATCGGTGCATGTCTCTCAATAACCAGCCCAAAGGGACTTTAGTGCCTAGAAACAAAATACTATTAAATGCCTTGGTGGGCTCGGCCGTATAGAAAAAAAGCATAATCACGCCCGTGAAAACCTGGATGGCAATGAGAAACAGCGAAATACCGCCAAAACAGTAAAAGTAGTTTACGTGGGCGGGAATTGGTTTTCCTTTTTTTGCCCTGATCTGTTCCCTGATCCAGTCGGCCGCCTTCGCTGCGCTCATTTTTGTCTCCTATTGAAGCTTTTTCTTCCAATCTTGCATAAATTCTTCCTTTGTCTTGCCGTAGGTGTCGCCCGTGAAATCAACCTTCCAGGTGAGGGTTTTCGGATCCACATTAAGGGCGATTTTTCCCTTCACCTTATACATGCCGCCAAATTTGGATGTCATATCGTAGCTTATGTCAACCAAGGCCTGAGAACCCTTAATCTTGGCCTTGCCTACCTTAACCAAAAAGCCCGGCGGATAGCGTTTAATGATCTGCAGGAACGCATTCTCTTGCAGATGAGAAAGCTTGGTGTCGATCATTTTGTATGCCGCTCTGGCCGGCGTCGGCCCTCTGAGCGTCGCCTCTGAAATATATTCATAGAAGCGTTTCGCGACGACCTCAGGCGCCTCCTCGGGCAAGGTAACGGACTGAGAACAGCCTGCCATCGCAATGACAAGAATGAATAGTACGCCATAAAAAAAATCTTTTCTATACGCCGGAATCAACGCCATACACCCCCTGCTTGCACTCCCGATTAGCAGTATGAAACATGGCCTGATTCTAATCCCGCGCCTTGATATGAGTCAAGTATCATGCCCGGCATGGCGTCAACGCCCTACCACACCACTGTCGGATAAAACCAATGCTCCAACATCCAGTGATTATTCTCAAGCACCGGGTTTTTCCCGCGATTCTTGAATGTTACCGGAGGTCTGCCCATCCTCATGCCTGAAGCAAGGTTGTGACATGAATTGCAGCCCATGGTTGGCGATAATGAGGTGCCCGCGTAAAGCGAACCGAACAGGGTCATCGATACCATAAATACGCTTAGAAAGGCGGCTGACTTCGCCAGGGTTTTCAGGCCGGGGGTTCTCCGAATGAACAACGTGATTTTATTGTGTTTGCTGCTCTTCCCGACATGGTTCATTTCTTCCCCAGCCTTTCCCACAAGCTTCTTTCGCTTTAACAAATAGGGGAATATGGCCAGGGTCAGAAAAATGCAAACAGGGATGTACAGGCTGAGGAATGGCACCATAAACCCCTTGGCATGTAAAAAAGGGAGATAGAAGAACAGAATAAACCACTCCGAGGAGGGGATATAACGACCATCCAGAGGCAACGGTATTATGTGTGGATCCTGTGTTGGCATCGCCAGGGCGTAGGCCAATACACCAATGACCAGCAAAAAAGGGATAGTGAACAGGCCATGCTCAACAATATACCGGGAAAGACCACCCTTTCTTTTGTGCATTCGTAAAATTGAATGAATCTCCATCAGAACCAGGGTAATGACCGGTAGAATAACCACATGCGCCACCATCGCCCGATTCAGGGTAAAGGCATCGATAAGAAAGGCCTTTAAGGCGGGTCCTATCCAGGGGAGTTGGCCCGTATAATTGGCCGTCATCTCCATGAACCAATACCCTCTCCATTCCCATGGCAATTCAAACCCGGTGAGCAAAAAGCCCAATAGGGGCAGAAAGAGAAGAACGCCGGTTAGCCAGAATGTCTTGCTTTTCCTGCTATTCAGGTAATCCTTCCTTAAAAAACTTCTTATGAAGTGCACAACGATCGTAACACAGAGAAACAATGCGACCCAACGGTGTGAATCCCTTATCCATGCCACGGCGGCAAGCTCATTATAGATCCTTTGCAGGCTGGCATAGGCATCATTCAGATGAGGCAGATAAAACATCGTCAGGATCAGGCCGGAAAAGAATTGAACAAGAAGGAGACAAAGGGCAACCCCGCCAAAAAAGTGCCGCCAATGCGCCCGTTTAATTTTCATCGAGACTTATATCCTCAAGAACTCCCTTTACTTGCCGATACATTTGCCGCCTTTAACGCAACGGAATCCGGTATATTCCTTACCATCCTCAGGAATACTATGCAGGGTGCTGGTGGACTCGGAAGCCCATGATTCCTCATAATAGGATCCCCCCTTGAGAATATTGTAACGTCCGTCGATGCCGGTCGTCCACTCCCATACATTGCCCGCCATATCCATGGCCCCGTACGGACTCTTCCCTTTTGGTCTTGAACCGACCGGGCTGGCCTTTTTCCCCTTAGGGGTCGTCTCCTTGGTCACGGCGGCGGTTTCATCCCACTCATTTCCCCATGGGTATGATCTGCCGTCAGTCCCACGCGCGGCCTTTTCCCATTCCTCCTCCGAAGGAAGCCTCTTACCAACCGCCTTGCAATAGGCGGCAGCTTCAACCTCGGAAATAAACACGGCGGGTTGATGGGCTTCCTCGGGATCATATTTGAAGCCCTTGACGACCTTCGCATACTGTTCATTGGTCACTTCATACTTGTCGATTTTATAGGCGGGCAGGTTAACTACCTGCTTGGCGTAGATCTTTCCGAAGATAAATTTTCCGGCCGGAACCGTCACCATCTCGTCATAATTTATCGCCTTGGCCTTCTTTGCGCCATGGCCGGCTATCGCGCCCGAAGCCCCAACGCTCAAGGCCATCGCCATCAGAGCAAACACCCCGACAACCCTTCTCCCCATATCTTTCCTTTTCATATACCAATCTCCTTAATAGAGAGTTTCCTGTAATACTCTTGTGTTGCGATTGATTTCCCCGCCCACGCAAAGTTTTGCAAGAGGCTCTAGAATTGTTCCAATTATTAGACGTTCGCTCTCTATTTGCAAGGGGAGCGCCTTACACCTTTCATTGCGGTCATTCCCCCGTTATGGCGAGAACTTATGCGTCACTGGCTTAATACAACAAGCCTTCCCCCTGTTTTTCCTGTTTTTATCTTGCAAATAAGAGGATGTTTTATCGACTCGCCCTCAGAGGAAAAACTGGTTAGTCCCGTTACTCCCTCACACTCTTTGCGCTTGATCAATGCATCTCTTACCTTGGCGGTGCTCGTCGAGCCTGATCTTTTGATGGCATCGGCGACCAGCATGAAGGTATCGTATGCCAGGGCGGCAAATCGATCGGGTTTGGCTTTTCCATATTCTTCTATGAACTCGGCCATTTTGGATGAATTATCATCCGAAGAGAGGGTTGAATAGAGAAGGGTTCCTTCCACCGCATGCCCTCCCTTCATATATTTTTCCGAGAAAAGGTCTTCACCGCCGATAATGGGGAGCTTGAGTCCGGCTTTATTCAAGCCCTCCGCCAGGAGAACCCCTTCATTCGCGCCTCCTGTGAATATGATTCCATCCAGGGGACCGGGGCTTTTCTTGATCGCTTTTATGACCGTTCCTACATTCTTTTTTTGCGTATAGGTGTCATAGACGTCGGCCTCAACCTTGATGACGCCATGATTCTTA